>DASWER010000028.1:0-11096 GCA_036394655.1 Burkholderiales bacterium | reverse complement strand
GTCGCTGCGCCTCGCGCGGCTGCGCTACCAGAACGGCATCGCTAGCCAGCTCGACGTGATCGACGCCGAGCGCGGGCTGCTGGCCGCACGCATCGCGCGCATCGAGGCGCTTCGCTCGCAGCGCGCCGCGATCGCCGATCTCTTCCGCGCCCTGGGCGGCTAGCCGAGGTCAACCGCCTTGCTCGGCAGCGCGTTGCAGGGGGGATGCGCAGACTCCTGCCAGCGGCATTTGCCCTCGCCGCGCTCTTCCCTGCCGGGGTCTGCGCCAAAGGCGAGGGCGTGGGACTCTGGATGGAGGGCACGGTCTCGGAGGTGAAAGCCGAAGGGCAGCGCGTCCGCCTCGTGCTCACCGGCCGGTTCTGGTTCGAGCAGCATCGCAACCAGCAGGCGTCGGTCATCGAAGTCAGGGATCTGCGCACCGGCGGACCGGCGAGCATTCCGGCCACGCTGACTCAGGGCAAGATGTTCTTCGCGATGGTCGAGAACTGGCGCGGCGGGGCGATCCGCGAGGACCGCGGTGCGCTGCTCAGACTCCTGCAGAGCGCGGCCGGCAGTCCCCAGGTGCTGAAGTTCGAGCTGGCTAACGCGCGTCTGAAGTTCGGCAGCATTGGAAAGCTGACCGTCGAAAGCGCGCAAGTCATACGCGCGACGGATCCGAAGCTGCGCTGACGCGCTACCCAAATGCTCTCGGCTTTGAAACAATAGACCGCGTGAAGAAGCCCTTCACCATCACTGCAATTGCGCTCTTATCCCTGGTCGCTGTCGTGCAATTGCTGCGCTTCAGCTTTGGCTGGGAGGTCACGATTGACGGAGTGACTGTTCCCGTGTGGGTGAGTGCGATCGCCTTTGTGATCGCCGGCGGTCTCGCGCTGATGATGTGGAAGGAAACGCGCGCCTAGTCGATTTCGCTCAGTGCTGCGAGCGATCGACGATCAGCTTCTTGTAGAGCGCGTGCCACTTGTCGTAGTCGTCGATCGCCTCGTGCGCATTCACTACCTTGATCGGGTGGCGCTCGCGCACCAGCCGGCGCACGTGCGTGTCGTAATTCTTGTTCGCCGGCACGCGGTAGACCTCGGTGTAGAACTTCTGGCCGTCGGTCAGCATGTAGTCGTAGAAGAGCGCCGCAGCGTGCGGATGCGTCGCGCGGCGCGACACTGCGACCGCCGAAGGTAGCACCACTGCCGGCGGCAGCACGAACCAGTCGATCGGCGCGTTCTTTACCTTCATGCGGTCGACGTCGTGGCTGAAGACGCCGAGCACCAGCGGGATCTCGCCGGCGATGACGCGCCCGGTGCTGTGCGTATGGCCGGTGCGCACCGCGACGCCGTTGTCGCCCAGGCGCCGGAACAGCTCGAGCCCTTGCTTCTCGCCCATCGCGTCGACCAGCGCGGCGAACCACTCGACGTTGCTCGATTCCATGCCGAGGCGCCGCTTCCACTTGGCATCGAGCAGCTGCTCCCAGGTCTTGGGCAGCTCGGCGCGCTTTACCGCGCCGGTGTTGTAGGCATAGACCAAGAGATTCAGCCGGTCGGGCGTGTACTCGCCGTGCGCCGGCACGGTCTCGGGCAGCAGCACCTCGTCGACGTACGGCGAGTTCATCTTCTGCAGCAGCTTCTCGCGCGCCAGCGCCTCGATCTGCGGCGAGTTGGTCTCGAGCGCGTCGAATTCGAAGCGGCCGCCGCGCGTCTCGGTGAGCACGCGCTGCAGGATGTGCGTCTGGCTGCCGCGCCAGAACTTGATGCTGACGCCGTAGCGGCTCTTGAAATCCCCCGCCAGCCTGAGCTGGTCATCCTGCGTGAGCGAGGAATAGAGCATCAGCTCGGCTTCCTTCTTCGCGCCGGCGACCAGGCGCTCGGTGCGCTCGGCGCCCTTGTAGGACGCCACGGCGACCACGCCCGGCAGCGGCTCGACGGCGAGCGCGGCCGCGGCGGCGAGGCTACAGACCGAGAAGGCGAGCGGCGTTCTCACCGAGGATCTTGTCCTTCTGGCGCTCGGTCAGGTCCTTGCGAGCGCGCAGGGTGGCGACGGTGTGCGGATACTCGGAGTCGAAGTGCGGATAGTCGCTCGCCATCAGGATGTGGTCCTCGCCGAGCTCGGCGATCGGCCGCGTGAGGTCTGCCTCGTCGGCCTCGCAGGTGACGTAGCAGTTGCGCCTGATGTACTCCGAGGGCGCCATCTTCATCATCCCCGAGATCTGCGGGAAGTCCTTGGCCCATTCCCAGTCGTCGTCCATGCGGTGCATCCAGTAGAGGATCCACTCGGCGCTGCACTCGAAGAACACGATTTTCAACCGCGGAAACTTCTCCAGCACGCCGCCCAGGACCAGTGCGACCAGTGCGGCGCTGCAGTTGGTCGGGCGGCCAAGCACGTGCGTCTTGTAGAAGTTGTCGAAGCGATCGATGAGCTCGCCATTGCTGTTCGGATGGCACATCAAGGGCACGCCGAGCTCCTCGGCCGCTGCGTAGTACGGGAAGTACGCCGGATCATCCATGTTGCGCGTGCCGCAATAGGGCGCGAGGTGCGACGCCTTGAACCCCAACTTGTCGACGCAGCGGCGCAGCTCGTCGGCCATCGCCTCGGGGCAGCCGGCCGGAGCCATCGCCACGGGAAGGAAGAGGTCCTCGTTGCCCTTCACCAGGCGCGCCACCCAGTCGTTGAACAGGCGCGCGCACTCGCGGCCGAGCGGCCCGATGTTGGAAGTGGCGATGGTGATCTGCGTCGGAAAGAGGAGCTGCTTGTCGATGCCCTCTTTTTTGATGTCCTCGCGCCGGCGCGCCATGTCGTAGCCGCCGACCTGCCGCGCGGCGATCTCGCCGCCGCGCCAGTTGGTCTTCGGATCGTAGATATAGGGATGGCGGTGCGCGGCGTGGCCCTGCGGGCTGATCGGATCGAGCGAGTGCATGAACTTGGTGTTGTGCGTGCGCCCGTCGTTCATCTTCACCGGCCGGAAGCGCTCGAACGCGCCCTCCAGGCGGTAGACCTCGTCCATGAAATAGCCTTCGCGCAGGTGGGAATCGAAGTCGATGATCATGCTGGCATCATTGGGTCATTGGGGTTGAGGAGGGTCGATGAAGCGCGCCATTGTTATCCTGGTCGGCATGATCGCGCCCGCGCTGGGCCAAGCGCAAGGCGAGTTCACCAGAGGCAAGTTGGTCGAGCTCTATATCGGCTACAGCGTCGGCGGCGGCTACGACGTCTACGCGCGGCTGCTGGCGCGCCACATGGGGCGCCACCTGCCGGGCAATCCGGTGGTGGTGCCGAGGAACATGGAAGGGGCGGGCAGCCTGCGGCTCGCGAACTGGCTCTACAAGGCAGCGCCGCGCGACGGCAGCGCCTTCGGCACCATCGGGCGCGGCATCGCCTTCGATCCGCTCCTGGGCACCGAGGGCACGCTATTCAAGGCCACCGAGTTCGGCTGGATCGGCAGCGCCAACGACGAGGTGAGCGTCTGCGCCGCCTGGGGCAAGACCGGCATCACGCGCTTCGAGGACTTCTACGCGCGGCAGATATTCGTCGGCGGGACCGGCGCAGGCGCCGACACCGATCTCTTTCCGAAGGCGATGAACAGCATCCTCGGCACCAAGATGAAGCTGGTGACGGGCTATCCCGGCGGCAACGACATCACGCTCGCGATGCAGCGCGGCGAGGTCGAGGCGCGCTGCGGCTGGTCGTGGTCGAGCATCAAGTCGAACCATCCGCAATGGGTGAAGGACGGCACCATCAAGCTCCTGGTGCAGCTCTCGCTGGACAAGCACGCCGACCTGCCAAAGGTGCCGCTCATCATGGACATGGTGAAAACGCCGGAGCAGCGCTCGGTATTGCGCCTGGTCTTCGCGCGCCAGGTGATGGGCCGCCCGTTCCTCGCGCCGCCGGGAGTGCCGGCCGAGCGGCTCGCGCTGCTGCGCCGCGCGTTCATGGCGACGATGCGCGACAAGGCGTTTCTCGCCGAGGCGGACAAGATCCAGCTCGAGATCACGCCCGTGACCGGCGAGGCGGTGCAGAAGCTGGTCGCGGAGATCTACGCGACGCCGCCGGAGATCGTGAAGCGGGCGGCGCAGGCGGTGAAATGACTTAATGGAAGACGTACGCGTCCATCGACAGCACGCCGCTGTCGATGGCGCTGAAGATGCGCTCGGGCTTGTAGTCGTCGCGCGCGGCGCCGAGCGCGAAGAACAGCGGCAGGAAGTGCTCGTCAGTCGGATGCGCGCGCGCGGCGTGCGGCGCGCGCGAGCGGTAGTCGGCCAGCGCGTCCTGGTCGTGCGCCTCGATCTGCGCGCGCACCCATTCGGAAAATTCCTCGGCATACGGTTGCGGTTGCCCGCCGCCGCGCGACCAGTCGCGCAGGTTGTGCGTCATGTGGCCCGAGCCGATGACCAGCACGTTGTCTTCCTCGAGCTTGCGCAGCGCGCGGCCCAGGCGCAGGTGGTGGCGCGTGCCAAGGCCGGGCTGCAGCGAGATCTGCACTACCGGCACGTCGGCCGCGGGATACATATAGAGCAGCGGCGCCCACGCGCCGTGGTCGAGGCCGCGTGTGCCGTCGATCGCCGCGGTCACGCCCTGCTCCTTCAACAGCTGCATCGCCCGTTGCGCGACGGCGGGTGCACCAGGCGCGGTGTAGCGGATGCGGTAGAGCGGCTCGGGGAAGCCGGAGAAATCGTGGATCGTCTCGGGGCGCTGCGCGCCGGTGACCATCGGCAGGTTGGTTTCCCAGTGCGCCGAGGCGATCAGGATCGCCTTCGGCTTGCCCAGCCGCTTGCCGAGCGCCGCCCATGCCACGCCCGCCGCGCCCGCCTGAAGCGCGTGCATCGGCGAGCCGTGCGAGATGAAGACGCTCGGCAGCGGGACCATTACGCCGCCCGCTCCTGCTCCTTCGGGATCAGCCCTTCGGCTTGCATTGCTTCCTTGACCTTGGGCCGCCCCGCCACGCGCTTCTGGAACGCTTGGAGATTCGGCCACTTCGAGAGGTCGATCTGCGTCGGTTTGGTCCAGTTGAGCAGCACGAAAAAATAGGCATCGGCGACGCTGAACTGCTTGCCGGTAAGGTAGTCCTTGCCGGTGAGCTGCTGGTCGATCCAGTTGAAGCGGTTCGCCAGGTTCTCCTTCGCGATCGCCTTGTAGTCCTCGGGCGTGTTCGGCCTGAAGAGCGGCGAGAACTGCTTGTGCACCTCCGAGGTGAGGAAGTTGAGCCACTCCTGCAGCTTGTAGCGCTCGAACGTGCCCAGCTTTGGCGCGAGGCCGGCTTCGGGCTTCTGGTCGGCGAGGTACTGCACGATCGCCGGGCCTTCGGCCAGCCGCTCGCCGTTATCGAGCTCGAGAACCGGAACGTAGCCGCGCGGGTTTACTTTCCAGAAGTCGCCGCCGCCTTCCATCGATTTGTCCTTGGTATTCACCTTCTGCAGCGTGACGGGAATCCCGAGCTCGCGCGCCACGATGTGCGGCGAAAGCGAGCAGGCACCGGGTGAGTAATAGAGCTTCATGTGTTCTCTCCTCTGTGGTTAAGACAAGGCCTGGATGACTGCGGGCGGGATGCAGACGATATGCGCCTCTTGGGTCGTTGCGTGGACGCCCGCCAAAGCCGTGGCCGCGAGCGCGAGCAGCGCCGCCGCGGTGACGAGTTGCCGTTTCATGGATGTCTCTCCTGCCGCAAGTTGCATGCTGGGTAGTGTGCTTCGATCAGAACTGGGGATAAAGGCCCTGGAAAGCAATACATTGTTCCAAAAGGCGGGATAGTATCGGCCAACATGGACCGTCTCGGCGCCATCCAGGTCTTCGCCCAAGTCGTCGAATCGGGCAGCTTCGCCAGGGCGGCGGACCGCCTGAGCCTGTCGACCTCCGCCGCGTCCCGGCATGTCGCGGAGCTCGAGAGCCATCTGCAGACGCGCCTTCTCAATCGCACCACGCGGCGCGTAAGCCTGACGGAGAGCGGCCGCGCCTTCTACGAGCGCTCGGTGCAGCTGCTCGCCGATCTCGCCGAGGCAGAGCAGGAGGCTTCGAGCGCGGCGGTAGTGCCGCGCGGCACCATCCGGCTCACCACCTCGGTAAATTTCGGCGTGCGCCATGTCGCGCCGGCGATCGCCGAATTTCTCGCGCGTCACCCGGAGGTGCGCTTCGATGTGTCGCTCGCTGATCGCGTGGTCGATCTGGTCGAGGAGGGCTTCGATCTGGCGATCCGCATCGGCCCGCCCGGCGCGGACAATCTGGTGGCGCGCAAGCTCGGCGAGACGCGCCTCGTGCCGTGCGCCTCGCCGCAGTATCTGGCGCAGCATGGCGCGCCGAAGACCCCTGAAGAGCTGGCGCGGCACAACTGCTTCACCTACGAATACGTCAGCACGCGGCATGTCTGGCGCTTTCGCGACCGCGCCGGCACGGAGCACGCGGTGCGCGTTGCCGGCAGCTTGCATTCCAACAACGGCGATCTGCTCGCGGAGGCCGCCGCGCAAGGCGCGGGCATCGTGTTCGAGCCGGCGTTCATCGTCGGCCCGGAAGTGCGCGCGGGGCGCCTGGTGCCGCTCTTGCAGGATTACGTGACGCCGCCGGTGCCGATCTATGCGCTCTATCCGAGTCGCAAGCATCTCTCCGCCAAGGTGCGCCGCTTCGTCGACTTCCTCGCCGAACGCTTCTCTCAGGCGCAGGACTGGAGCACCGCGTGAGACGCCTGGCTCTTCTGCTCATGCTTCCGCTCATGGCGCTTGCTGCGGAGCCCGATTGGCTGCTGGTCGCGCCGCAGCGCGTGGTCGCGGGGCAGCGCTTCGAGGTGATCGCGATCGCGCCGCCCGACCAGGCGCTGCCCGACGAGATCAGCCTGCGCGTGCAGGTCGATGTCACCGAGCTCCTGCTGCCGGCGCAGGCGCAAGGCCCGGCGGAAGGTGCGCGGCGCCGTTACGCGGCGACGATGCCGGCGCGTGCCGGCGGCCCGGCGACGCTTTCGCTCGCCGGGCGCGATTCCAATTCGATCGCGCTGGTGATCGCGCGCCGCGGCGACGAGCTGCAGCGCATCACCGGCCGGCAGGATGCGCCGGAGGAACCGCTGCTCACCGAAGAAGACCCGGTGTATTTCGTCCTCGGAGCGCGCGACGGCTGGAGCGGGCGCTTCCAGCTCTCGTTCAAGTACCGCCTGTTCGACCCGGGCACCGGCTTCGGCGCCGAGCAGCCCTGGCTGGTCGGCTTCTATTTCGGCTACACGCAGACTTCGCTTTGGGATCTGTCGGCGGAATCGAAGCCGTTCCACGACACCGGCTACCGGCCGTCGTTCTTCTGGAAGTGGCAGCGCACCGATGAGCGAACCTGGGTCGACGCAGTGCGACTGGGCTTCGAGCACGAGTCGAACGGCCTGGCGGGGGGCATTTCGCGCTCGGTCAACGTGCTCTTCGTGCGCCCGGAATGGCGCTGGAACGCAGGCCGCGGCGGCATGATCGAATTCACGCCGAAGCTCTATACGTATCTCAACAAGGGCGAGAACCCCGACATCCCGCTCTACCGCGGCTACGTCGACTGGCGGTTGCGCCACGATGCCGGCGGGCAATGGATCACCACCGCGGTGGCGCGCGTCGGCACCGCCGGCAAAGGCAGCCTGCTCATCGACATGTCGCGGCGTACGCGCGACATCAAGGTGGGACCGCTAAGCGGCTACCTGCACTTGCAGTTCTTCAATGGGTTCGGCGAGAGCATTCTCGACTACAACGTGCGGCGTAACGCGCAGCTGCGCGTCGGACTGGCGATCGTTCCCTGAGAGCCTGCTAGCGGTCTTCCATGCGCGGCGGGCGCCACGCCGCGGGCAGCGGTCCGGGTACGCGCAGCACGCGCAGCATGCGAAGCGCGCCTTCCTTGCGTCCTTCGCCGCTGCGGTAGTAGCCCGGCACCAGCACCGTCTCGTAGAAGCCCATCGCGCGGTAGAAGCGCCGTGCGGCTTCGTTGCCCGCCCGCAGCTCGAGGTGGACGCTCGCGATGCCGGCGCAGCGCGCCGACTCGAGCATCCATTCGAGCATGCGCTGGCCGATGCCCGAGCGGCGGTGCGAAGGGCGCACCGCGAGCAGCACGAGATGCGCGCGCTCCTCGCCGAATTCCATGATGCCGAAGCCGTTGACTGCGGCACGCCCGCCCGGCGCGCCCGACTTGCCGTCGCAGGCGACCACCGCGAGCGTCTCGCGGTCGCGGATCGCGCGCATCACGCGCGCGGCGTCATATTTCCACCCGAGGCCGGCCTCGATGAAGTCGCGCGACATCAATGCGATCGCCTGCGCGTCGCGCGGCTCGGCGAGCCGGATGGTGATGGCCCGGGGCGTCATGAGCGGATTGTGCCATGATCCGTCCTGAACTTGGCAGGGAGGGAGACCAAGATGGCCGCAGTGCATGCAGCATCCGACGAGCTGCTCCCGGATCTCACCGACGAGGTGAAGAGCCGCTCGGCGCAGAGCGCGGCGGCGAAGCTCGAACACTTTGGCGGCGCCGAGATCAGCCGCGTGCTCGCCGGACTGAATCCCGGCTTCGCGCAGGACATTCTCGATGCGCTGCCGAGCGAAGCGCGCGAGCGCGCGCTGGCCGCGGCGAGCGCGGAGCTCGCGCGGCAGTGGCAGCGCAATTCCGCCTATCCGAAGGAGAGCATCGGCCGCATGATGGAGCCGCCGGTCGCCGGCTATCCGCCCGAGCAGACGGTCGGCGCGACGATCGAGAAGCTGCGCGAGCTGGTCAAGACCACCTTCATCACCTACATCTATGTGCTCGATCAGCAGGAGCAGCTGCTCGGCATCGTGACGATGCGCGATCTGCTGTTCAGCAACCACGCCGCGGCGCTGCGCAACGTGATGCTGCGCGATCCGTTCGCGCTGCAGGCGGACATGCCGCTGATGGACGCGATGAAGCTCGTGCTCGACCGCCACTACCCGGTGTACCCGGTGGTCGATGCGAACAAGCGCCTGGTGGGCCTGGTGCGCGGACAGAGCATGTTCGAGGCGCAGGCGATCGAGATCTCGTTGCAGGCGGGCAGCATGGTCGGCCTCGAGAAAGAGGAGCGCATCGCGACGCCGCCGACCAAGAGCCTGAAGATGCGCCACCCCTGGCTGCAGCTCAATCTGCTCACCGCGTTTCTTGCCGCCGCCGTCGTCGGCTTCTTCCAGGACACGATCGATCGCCTGGTGATCCTCGCGCTGTTCCTGCCGGTGCTCGCCGGCCAGTCGGGCAACACCGGCTGCCAGGCGCTCGCCGTGACGCTGCGCGGCATGACGCTCGGCGAGATGAAGGCCGGCGCCGCGCGCCCGCTGGTCGCGAAAGAAGCCTGGCTCGGCGCGATGAACGGCGCCGGAGTCGGGCTGATGGCGGCGCTTGGCATGTACATCACTGCCACCGGCCAGCACCTGCAGCAGGCGGTGACGCTCGCCCTCGTCGTCTTCCTCGCCATGGTCGGCGCGTGCATCGCGAGTGGCATCGCGGGCGCGATGGTGCCTCTGACGCTCAAGCGCCTGGGCTTCGATCCCGCGACCGCCTCGAGCATCTTCCTCACCACGGCGACCGACGTGGTGAGCATGGGAATGCTGCTGTTCCTCGCGACGGTGATGGTGCGCTAGACGTAGATCATTTTCTTCGTCATGCCGCCGTCCAGCACGTAGTTCTGCCCGGTGGCGAAGCCGGCGGCATCGGAAAGCAGAAAGGCCACCAGCTCGGCGACATCCTCGGCACGCCCGACGCGGCCGACCGGATGTTGCGCGTGATCGGCGCGCGAAAGCTTGGCATTCCGGGTGTTGATCCAGCCCGGGCTCACGCAGTTCACCCGCACTTGCGGCCCGAGGCTGATGGCCAGCGCATGGGTGAGCGCGACCATGCCGCCTTTCGCTGCGGCATAAGCCTCGGTGTCGGGCTCCGACTGCAGCGCGCGCGTCGAGGCGATGTTCACGATCGCGCCGCGCGCACGCCGCAGATGCGGCAGCGCATGCTTGGTCATGAGGAAGGCGCCGGTGAGATTGACGCCGATGCGCCGGTTCCATTCCGTGAGCGCGAGCTTCTCGACCGGCCCGCTCTCCGGCGAGGCGATGCCCGCGTTGTTGACCAGCGCGTCGAGCCGGCCGAAGCGCTTTGCCACCTGCCGCACACAGGCGCGCACCGCGGGCTCGCGCGAGACGTCGCAGCGCACGAACAGCGGGTCTGCGGCGCCGGCCGGCGGGCCCTTCATGTCGGCGATCGCCACTCGGTAGCCGCGCTCGGCAAGCACTGCCGCGGTGGCTCTGCCGATACCCTGCGCGCCACCCGTGACCAGAGCGGCCTTTTGAGAGTATTCTCGTGGCATTAAGTGAACCTCGCTGTGCCTTTCGATTCTATCGGGCCGAGATAGGGGGATCGAGCGATGCAAGTCAAAGAAATCCTGCGCGTCAAGGGCAACCGTCTGCTCTCCATCGAGCCGTCGGGCCGCGCCGCCGACGCGGTGACCACCATGGCGAAGGAGAACCTCGGCTCCTTGGTGGTGATCGACCAGGGCCGCGTGGTCGGCATGCTCACGTTCCACGAGCTGTTGCAGGCGGTGGCGAAGCGCTCGGGCTCGCTCGGTGAGGTGCGCGTCGCCGACATCATGGTGCGCGACCCGGTGATGGCGACACCCGAGATGGAAGTGAACGACCTGCGCCGCACCATGCTCGAAAGCGGTGCGCGCTACCTGCCGGTCATGCAGGACGGCAAGCTCCTGGGCGTCATCTCCTTCCGCGACGTGGCGAAGGCGGTGCTCGAAGAGCAGGACTTCGAGAACAAGATGCTCAAGGGCTACATCAAGAATTGGCCCGCCTAGCCGCTTTCTGAACAGAAGAAGCCTCCTTCTCGCGGGCGGCGCCCTGGCCGCCGGCGCGGGCGCGTTCGCCGCGTCGCGGCTGTGGCCGGAGCAGGGCTTCTGGAATCCCTGCCTCGCCGCGCTGCCGCCGCGCCTGGCCGAGCACGAGCTGGTGCGCGGCGCCTGGGAAGGCCTCGACCCCGCGCAGGTGTGGGATTCGCACACCCATCTCGTCGGCACCGGCGACTCGGGCGCGAGCGGCATCTACGTCAATCCGCGCATGGAAAGCCTGCTCAACCCGGCGGAGTACGCGCGGCGCCTGTTCTTCCTCAACGCGGGTTGCGCCCAC
>DASWER010000027.1:0-5061 GCA_036394655.1 Burkholderiales bacterium | reverse complement strand
CGCCTTCAAACGGTTTTTCCGGCGCGGACACAACTGCGCTCGGCGCCGGGGCCGCTGCCGGGGCGCCCGCCTCGGTGGCGGCGACCGGCGGTCCCGGCTCGGGCTGCGGCGGCTGCTGCGACGACGGCGTAGCGCAACCGTACGTCACGGCCAGTGCGGCGAGCACCAGGAGGGTTTCAATCCTCAAAAGCGGTTCTTCCAATCGCGGATGGCAGCGAACACTCTTACTGGATCCGCGACGCGGGCGCCAAGGTATTTATTCGCTGACTCGACCACGGCCGGCTCGCGGCAACGTAAAAATGGGTTGGTGGCCTTCTCGTCGCCGAGCGTGCTCGGCAAGGTCGGCTTGCCCGCTTCGCTCAGCTTGCGATCGCGCGCTTCGCGCGCGGTGAGCGCGCGGTTGCCGGGCTCGACCGCTTTTGCGAAGCCGATGTTGGCGAGCGTGTATTCGTGTCCGCAGTAGACCTTGGTGTCGTCGGGCAGCGCGGCGAGCTTGGCGAGCGACGCGAACATCTGCTCGGCGGTGCCTTCGAAGAGACGCCCGCAGCCGCACGCGAAGAGCGTGTCGCCACAGAAAACGGCGCCTGCCCCATAATAGGCCACGTGCGCGCGAGTGTGGCCGGGGATATCGAGCACCGAGAAGCTCACGCCGAGCTCCGGAATGCCGACGCGGTCTCCCTCGGAAACCGGCTGTGTGAGCGTCGGAATCGGCTCGTTCTTCGGTCCGAAGACCGGAACACGGTAGTGCTGCACCAGCTCGGCGATGCCGCCGACATGATCGGGGTGGTGGTGCGTGGCGAGGATCGCGGCGAGCTTGAGGTTTTCGCTCGCCAGGTAGTCGAGCACAGGCCGCGCCTCGCCGGGATCGACGACCGCGGCGTGGCTGGCGTTGCGCAGCGTCCAGACGTAGTTATCCTTGAACGCTTTGACAGGCACGACATCCATGCGTCCGTCCTTCGTGCAAAACGGGGCGCCAAAGTATAACGGCGAGCGCTCATCTCTTTCCGGGTGGTTTGGCACGCCCCAAGGGGCGTATGTACTCGGCTGGGAGCTCGCTCAGTTTGACAGTGCCGTAGATGATGTGTTCGGTTTCAGGGCAGTACAGGTCGGCCTACCCGAGGTCGATTTTTTGCGACAGAACCGCATCGGTTTCCGCTTTTCGCTCGCGCTCGAGCCCGGCGCCGCGGTGGCCGCCGATCCGCTACAGCTGCCGCTCGCCTCGCAAAGCGTCGATCTAGTAGCGCTGCCGCATGTGCTCGAGTTCCATCCCAATCCGCATGAAGTATTACGCGAAGCCGAGCGCGTCCTGATGCCAGAGGGCCAGGTCGTGATCTCCGGCTTCAACACCGCATCGCTGTGGCGGGCGCGCCAGCTCTTCACCTCGCGCCATGCCGGCGTGCCCTGGGATGCGCGCTTCATCGGCCTGCTTCGGCTGCGCGACTGGCTGCGCGTGCTGGGCTTCGAGCTGAACGGCGGCAAGTTCGGCTGCTATGCGCCGCCCTTCCGCCAGGAGGCCTGGCTCGAGCGCTTCGCTTTCATGGACAAGGCGGGCGCGCGCTGGTGGCCGCTCCTCGGCGGCATCTACGTCGTGCGCGCGGTGAAGCGCGTGCACGGCATGCGCATCGTCACGCCGGCGTGGCGCATGGAGCGCGCGCGGCGCCGGGCGCTCGCCCCGGTATCGCAGCGCAGCCACAAGAACAACCATGGCTGACGATGTCGTGGAGATTTACACCGACGGCGCCTGCAGCGGCAATCCCGGCCCCGGCGGCTGGGGCGCGCTGCTGCGAGCCAAAGGCGCGGAGAAGGAGCTCTACGGCGGCGAGGCCGACACCACGAACAACCGCATGGAGCTGATGGCGGTGATCCGCGCGCTCGAGGCGCTCAAGCGCCGCAGCCGGGTGCGCCTCTATACGGACTCGACGTACGTGCAAAAGGGCATCTCGACCTGGATCCACGACTGGAAGCGCCGCGGCTGGCGCACCGCGGACAAGAAACCGGTGAAGAACATCGACCTCTGGAAAACGCTCGACGAGCTCGCCGCCCAACATGAGGTAGAGTGGCACTGGGTGCGCGGCCACGCCGGGCATCCGGAAAATGAGCGCGCAGACGCTCTGGCGAATAAAGGGATTCCAAAGAATGACGCGCCAGGTAGTCCTTGATACCGAAACCACCGGCCTCAACGCCAAGCTCGGCGACCGCATCATCGAAATCGGCTGTGTAGAGATCCTCTCGCGCAACGTCGGCGAGCGGCAGTTCCACACTTACCTCAACCCCGAGCGCGACGTCGACCTGGGCGCGACCCGGGTCCACGGCATGACGCTCGAAGACCTGCGCGCCAAGCCGAAATTCCCCGAGGTGGCGAAGGAGTTCCTGGATTTCATCGCCGGCGCCGAGGTGATCATCCATAACGCCGAGTTCGACGTCGAGTTCCTGGATCTCGAGCTCGGCCGCGCCCGGCTCGGCAAGCTCGGGGAGCACGTCGCCAAGGTCACCGATACGCTGGCCTTTGCACGCGAGCTGCATCCCGGCAGGAAGAACTCGCTCGATGCGCTCTGCGAGCGCTACTTCGTGAACAACGCCAACCGCA
Source organism: Burkholderiales bacterium (assembly GCA_036394655.1). Lineage (GTDB taxonomy): Bacteria > Pseudomonadota > Gammaproteobacteria > Burkholderiales > SG8-39 > SCGC-AG-212-J23. Next base: position 2,474 of record DASWER010000027.1, on the reverse strand, counting down.
CCGTGCACGGCGCGCTGCTCGATGCGCGCCTCCTTGCCGAGTGCTACCTCGCGATGACGCGCGGCCAGGAAAGCCTGGTGATGGAGCTCGACACGCCGGCGCAAGCCGCCGCCGCCGCGGCTGGCCTGCAGATCGACCTCTCCAACCTGATCCTCCTCCCGGCGCTGCCGGAGGAGATCGCGCTCCATGAGCAGTACCTCGACACCATGGAGAAGGAAGCCAAACGCCCGAGCTTGTGGCGCAAGCTCGCGACAACGTAGGAAAGCTGGGCGCGAGCTTGCCAATCGAGTCGCGCTCCGAAGCTCAGCGGCGAACTGACGAGATCCGCGCGTTTCAGCGCGAACTCGAAGACCTACAACGCCGCTCGATTCTCATCCTTAGTGACGAGCAGCGAGACGCGATCGAGCAATACCACGGCGGCCTCCTGGCTGAATACGAGCGTGCATTCGACGTTGACCGGGACGTCAAGGCCCAGCAGTTGTCCATCGGCATGCGCATCGCGTCGCTCATCGGTGCGCTGGCGTTGGCAGCGAGCATCTTCTTTCTGTTCTATCAATTTTGGGGATTGTTTCCTGCTTCCACCCAGGTCGCGATCCTGATTACCAGCGCGTTGGGAACCTTTGCTGCAACGATGTGGATCAGGCGCAAGGATGGTTCCGGCTATTTCACGAAGCTGGCCGCGATGGTGGCATTTGCCTGTTTCGTGCTGAACGTCGTGATGCTCGGGCAGATATTCAACATCACGCCATCGGACAAGGCGCTTCTCCCATGGGCGGGACTCGCTTTGTTGCTTGCCTATACAGCCGATTCGCGCCTGCTGCTGGTCTCAGGGTTGATTTGCGTAATCGCCTTCATTGGATCCCGCACCGGCACCATGGCTGGCATGTATTGGCTCTATTTCGGCGAGCGGCCGGAAAACTTCTTTCCGGCAGCGCTGATGTTGTTCTTCGTTCCCCAGTGGACCCGCCACGAGCGCTTTGCTGGCTTCGCGGCGGCGTATCGGATTTTGGCGCTGCTAACGCTATTTTTGCCGATGCTGGTCCTCGCAAATTGGGGACACCTGAGTTATTTGGCTTTCGATCCGGCGCATATCAAGAACAGCTATCAGGTGCTGGGCTTCGTCATGAGCGCGCTCGTCACCTGGCTTGGCGTTCGCCGCGGCTGGAACCATGTCGTGAATACCGGTGTCGTGTTTTTCCTGATCTTTCTCTACACCAAGTTCTTCGACTGGTGGTGGGAAAGCATGCCGAAATATCTGTTCTTCCTGGTGATCGGTATGACGGCGGTGCTCTTTCTGCTTGTGTTTCGCCGGTTGCGGGCACGTGTTGCCCGGCCGAATCCATCCGGCGGCAGATGAATCGGTCCTTCATCCGAGTGCTCGTCGCCGGCGTGGGCCTCATTCTGGTCGTTAACGCGATAGCCCTCGTTCGCGTAGCGTATAACCGCAGTGGCGAGCCCGAAAGCCTGCTTCGCCTGAGCCAGCGGGAACTCAGTGTTCCGCGGCCGTGGGGCTGGCGCACGGAAAACAGTGGCCTAACGCTGACTTTGCAGTGGCGAGTACCGCTCGCAGACGAGCGCAACGTCTACTACGGATTTGCCGGCCGCTCGGCGCCGGCCGCCTGGCTCGATGCCGCCAAGCTAAACGAGCTCGGCATTCGGCCATTGCAACCTTCCGCGACAGAAGCCGAGAAAAGGCGCTATGAAAAGGTCGGGCCGAAAGAAGTGCTATTGGTGCTCGAACTCGACGGTCCCGCATATCGGGCTGCCTTGGAAAGGACGCGAGAGAGCGCTCGCGAGAAAGCCGATGCCGCTCGCAATTCCTCAGCTCCTGCGCTAAAGAACGGGGCCGACTTCGCGCAGAAGCTTTTGGACCAAGAGGAGCAAAGCAGCAGTCGCTTGTTCGTCATTGACGCTGGACTGGACCTTGAGCGACTTCGCGCCAAGTATCCGAACCGCTCGCAGTACGCCATTGTCCATGGGCGAATCCATCCGCCCCGCGTCGCCGGCTACGGTCAACCCAACGCGGGATATGTTGAAGGCTTGGCCAGCGACCAGGTCAATGTATCTCTCGAATACCGGCCCGTGTTCGACGCCGTTCCGCCGCCGGCGTATCGGCTCGGCGAGCGCTATGGCGGACCTAAGTTCGAAGCTGCGGTCGCGATCGGAAAGCGCCTGGAGCCGTGGCTCGTCAGCGCGCGCCGACAGCCCTAGCTGAACTCGTCGCTCGCGGCATCCACTCGGCGCCGGCGATCTCGCGCCGGGCGCCGGGCAGGGTCATCTGGTAGTTGATCAGGTAGACCGGGGCGTCGGCGGCGAATTCGTCCAGGTGCTTTTTCTCGACCACGTGCTCGAAGCTGCGCTCGAGCTTCGGCGAGCGGTTGGCGGTGGATTTCACGAACACTTCGAAGGTCCAGCGCCCGGAACGCAGGCGCAGCGGCTCGTTGCGTGCCTTCTCGGCGAGGTCGAAGAGCACG
>DASWER010000026.1:0-8188 GCA_036394655.1 Burkholderiales bacterium | reverse complement strand
CCTCCCGCCGCAGCACCGGCAGGCGCGCGCGCAGCCTCTCGATGGGCAGCCGATCGGTGGCATAGATGCCAGGCGCGCGCAGGATGAGCAGTGGTATCGCTCGGGCGGTGCACCAGCTCTCGAGCTGGCGCTCGGCATCGACGCGCCGCCAGGCGCGACTGGTCTGCGGACGCAGGGCGCGACTCTCATCGACGCGCGCGCCGCCACAATCGCCGTAAACGCCGCTGGTGCTGAGGTACACGATGCGTGCCAAGCGGGCATGCGTCAGCGCGGCGAGGAGATTGACCGTGCGCGTATCCACGTCACCGGTGGCAGGCGGCGGCGCGCAATGCAGCAGCGCATCGCAGGCACCGAGACGCAGTGTCTCCGGGCGATCGAGGTCGTAGCCCTCGCGCCGCGACAGGCGCACCACGGCGAAGCGCGATTCGAGCAGTGGCAGCGCGCGGCGCGCCACATCGCCGAAGCCGGCAATCAGCAGGCGCTTCATGCGGCTATTTTATTCGCCCAGGTAAGCCTCGCGCACCCGCGGATTGTCGAGCAAGCCGCGCGCTTCCCCCGAGAGCGTCATCACGCCCGACTCCATCACATAGCCGCGGCTCGCGATCTCGAGCGCGGCGCGCGCGTTCTGCTCGACCAGCAGGATCGTCACGCCCTGCGCGGCGATGTCGCGCACGATGTCGAAGATCTTCATCACCATCATCGGCGCGAGCCCCATCGAAGGCTCGTCGAGCAGCAGCAATTGCGGCCGCGTCATCAGCGCGCGCGCGAGCGCCAGCATCTGCTGCTCGCCGCCCGAGAGCGTGCCGGCGATCTGGCGGCGCCGCTCGGCAAGGCGCGGAAAGCGCTCGTACTGCGCCGCCGGATCGCCGCCGCCGTGCGCGTAGGCGCCCATCGCGAGGTTCTCCTCGACCGTGAGCTGCGCAAAGATGCCGCGCCCTTCAGGCACCATGACGAGGCCCTTGCGTGGCAGCTCGTGCACCGGGGCGCGGCTGATGTCCTCGTCGCGATAGCGCACGCTGCCGCTGCGCGAGGCGATCAGGCCGCAGATCGCCTTGAGCGTCGAGGTCTTGCCGGCGCCGTTGGCGCCGATCAGGCAGACGAGCTCGCCTTCGGCGATCTGGAGGTCGATCCCGGCGACGGCGCGGATGCCGCCGTAGTGCACCTGGAGGTCGCGCACTTCAAGCAGCACGCGGTGCGCCGAGATACGCCTCGATGACGCGCGGGTCGCGCTGCACTTCGGCAGGGGCGCCTTCGGCGATCTTCTGCCCGTAGTCGAGCACCAACACCCGGTCGCAGACGTTCATCACCAGGCGCACGTCGTGCTCGATCAGAAGAATCGTGATGCCTTCGTCGCGGATGCGGCGGATCAGTCTTCCTAGCGCGAGGCGCTCCGCGGGATTCATGCCCGCCGCGGGCTCATCGAGGGCGAGCAGGCGCGGTTCGGTGGCGAGCGCCCGGGCGATTTCCAGCCGGCGCTGGTCGCCATAGGGCAGGCTGCCGGAGCGGTCGTTGGCACGCGAGCGGATGCCGACATAGTCGAGCAGCGCAAGTGCGCGGCCTTCGATGCCGCGCTCCTCCCGCAGCGTCGCGCGATTGCGCAGCACCGCACCGATGACGCCGACGCGCGTGCGCACGTGGCGGCCGATCATGACGTTTTCCAGCGCCGAGAGATTGGCGAACAGGCGGATATTCTGGAAGGTGCGCGCGATGCCCGCCGCCGCGATCTCGTGCGGCGCGAAACCGCCGAGACTTTGGCCATCGAACTGAAACCCGCCTGCGTCCGGCGCGTACACGCCGGTCAGCAGGTTGAAGAGCGTGGTCTTGCCGGCGCCATTCGGCCCGATGAGACCGTAGATCGCGCCTTGGCCGATCGAGAACGAGACGCCTTCGAGCGCCTGCAGGCCGCCGAAGCGCTTGCTTACGCCTTTGACCTCGAGCAGCGCGGCGCTCATCCCACGTGCTCCGTGAGCTCGCGCTTTCTCACCGCGGAAGGCAACAGGCCTGCGGGGCGGAAGAGCATCACCAGCACCAGCGCCAGCCCGAAAAGCAGCATACGGATCACTTCGGGCTCGATCACCGAGCGGCCGAAGAGCGCCTGCTGCGCCGGATCGACGGTCCAGCGCAGGATCTCAGGCGTGAACGAGAGCAGCACCGCGCCGAGGATCACGCCCCAGATGTTGCCCATGCCGCCGAGCACCACCATCGAGACCACCATGATCGATTCCACCAGCACGAAGCTTTCCGGCGAGATGAAGGCCTGGATCGCCGAGAACATACCGCCCGCGATGCCGCCGAAGCTCGCGCCCATGGCAAAGGCGAGCAGCTTCAGGTTGCGCGTGTTGATGCCCATGGCGCGCGCCGCGATCTCGTCCTCGCGGATCGCCTCCCAGGCGCGGCCGATGCGCGAGTTCTGCAGCCGCAGGTTGACGACGATGACCGCGAGCATCACCAGGAGCAGCAGGTAGTAGTACTTGATCGGCCCGCTGAAATCGACGCCGGCGATGGTCTCGGAACGCGCCAGGCTGAAGCTGCCGATGCTGAACGGATCGATGTGCGCGATGCCCTGAGGCCCGTTGGTGATGTTCAACGGCCGCGACAGGTTATTCAGGAAGATGCGCACGATCTCGCCGAAACCGAGCGTCACGATGGCGAGATAGTCGCCGCGCAGCTTGAGCGTCGGCGTTCCGAGCAGCACGCCGAACAGCGCGGCGACGGCCGCGCCGATCGGCAGGACGATCCAGAACGGCAGGTGCAGCCCGAAATGCGGGCTCGCGAGCAGCGCGTACGTGTAGGCGCCGACCGCATAGAACGCGACGTACCCGAGGTCGAGCAGGCCGGCGAAGCCCACCACGATGTTCAAGCCGAGCGCGAGCAGCACGTAGAGGATGGCGTAGTTGGTGATGCGGACCCAGCTGGTACCGACCTGCGCCAGCGCGAAAGGCAGCAGCGCGAGCGTGAGCGCGATCAGCGCGCCGCCCACCCAGAGCACAGCGCGATGCGAGCGCCAGTGCATCAGGCGCGGTCTCCGACGCGCTCGCCCAACAGGCCCGAGGGCCGGAACACCAGCACCAGGATCAGCACGATGAACGCGAACACGTCCTGGTAGTTCGAGCCGAACAGCACGAAATTGCCACCGCCCGCGCAGTCGTCGATCCGCGCCGCTAGGCTTTCGTATGAACAGAGGTCGGTGAAGTCACCGATGTAACCCGCGCCGAGCGCCTCGACGATGCCGAGCAGCACACCGCCGAGCATAGCGCCCGGGATGTTGCCGATGCCGCCGAGCACCGCGGCGGAGAACGCTTTCAGCCCGAGGATCGAGCCCATGGTGTATTGCGCCAGGCCGTAGTAGGTGCCGAAGAGCACGCCCGCCACCGCACCGAGCCCGGCACCGATGACGAAGGTGACCGAGATCACCCGGTTGATGTCGATGCCCATCAGGCCGGCGACCTGTGGGTTCTGTGCCGTGGCGCGCATCGCGGTGCCCAGGCGGGTGCGATACACCAGCAGCGCGAGCGCCGCCATGAGCGCGAAGCAGATGCCGAGGATCGCGATCTGTACCGTCGAGATCGCCGCGCCGCCGATGACGTAGGTGTGCGAAGGAATGATCTGGGGAAAAGCCAGCACGTTGCGGCTCCAGATCATGAGCGCGAGGTGCTGCAGGATGATCGAGACGCCGATGGCGGTGATGAGCGGTGCTAACCGCGGTGCGTGGCGCAGCGGGCGGTAGGCGAGCCGCTCCATCGCATAGCCGACCAGCATGCATACCGGCACCGCGCAGCCCGCGCCGATCAGCACGATCGCCAGCGGCGGCAGCCCCGAGGGCGCGAGCGCGTTGATCACGGTGAACGCCACCATGGCGCCGATCATGACCACTTCGCCGTGCGCGAAGTTGATCAGCTGGATGATGCCGTAGACCATGGTGTAGCCCAGCGCCACCACGGCGTAGACGCTCCCCGCGGTGAGGCCGTTGATGACCTGCTGCAGGAACGTGTCCACGGCCGGCAAGCCTAAACCAAAAACAAAAACGGCACCCCGCGGGCGCCGTTTTCCAAGGCGAAACTCTCGCCTACTTGCCCATGGCCTTCACGAATTCGTCGTAGGTGGCGGTCTTGCCGCCTTTGACGACTGCGATCGGCTCGATCTTGCCGCCCTTCATGGTGAAGATGGTGATCTCGGCGTCCTTGCGGTCGCCCTTGTCGTCGAACGCGATCGGCCCGGTGGCGCCGCTGTAGCTGATCTTCTGCAACTCCGGCAGATAGGTCTTCGGATCGGCGCTGTTGGCCTTCTTCATCGCCTCGATCAGCAGGTTCGTCGCGTCGTAGGTGAACGGCGCGTAGATGATCGGCTCGTTGCCGAACTTCTTCTTGAAAGCGTCGAGGAATTTCTTGGACGCCGCCTGCGGCGGAATGCCGGCCTGCGAGCACAGCAGCCCTTCGGAGGCTGCGCCGGCGAGCTCCTTCATCTTGTCGGTGCAGGCGCCATCGCCGAACGAAAACACCGCCTTCATGCCGAGCTCGCGCCCTTGCTTGAGCAGCGGTCCGCCAGTGGCGTCCATGCCGCCGTAGAACACCGCGTCCGGATTGCGCCCGCGCAGCTTGGTAAGCACGGCTTTCCAGTCGGTGGTCTTGTCGGTGCCCTTTTCCCGCGGCAGCACCTGGATCTTGGCGCCTTTGAGCGTTTTCTCGACCTCGTTGGCGATGCCTTCGCCATACGCGGTGGCATCGTCGATCACCGCCACGACCTTCGGCTTCTTCTCGGTGGCGATATAGCTGGCGATCGCCGGGCCCTGCTGGTCATCGCGGCCGACGACGCGGAACTGATTCTTGTAGCCCTGCTCGGTGAGCTTCGGGTTGGTCGCCGAACCGGAGATCACCGGGATGCCGGCGCCGTTGTAGATCGGCGAGGCCGGAATCGACGTGCCGGAATTGAGGTGGCCGACGACCCCGGCAACCTTGGCGTCGACCAGCTTCTGCGCCACCGTGGTGCCGACCTTGGGATCGGCCTGGTCGTCTTCGGCGACCAGCGTGAACTTCACGTCCTTGCCGTCGATCTTGATGCCGGCGGCGTTGGCTTCCTCCACCGCAAGCCGCGCGCCGTTCTCGTTGTCCTTGCCGAGGTGGGCGATACCGCCGGTAAGGGGCCCGACGTGGCCGATCTTGACCTCGGTGGCGCCTGCCGCAGGGGCCTTGCCGGCGCCGGCCGACTTGTCGGCCTTGGGGGCCTCCTTGCCGCAGCCGCCAAGCGCGAGCGCAACGGCCAGCAGTGAAACCGCGAGCTTCGTGTTCTTCATTGAGTTCTCCGAGGGGTCGGGGCTTTCGGGGGCGCCTATCTTACCCCTGCCCCTCCTCGGAAATCGACCGCGGCACCCAGGCTACTTCTGCGACAGGATCCATTTCACCAGCGCCTTGACGTCGGCGTCGGGCACCTGGGTGTTCGGTGGCATCGGCACCTGGCCCCAGACGCCCTGGCCGCCCTTCTTCACCTTATCGAAGAGCTTGGCCTCGGCAGCCGGGTCATTGCGGTATTTCGCCGCCACTTCCTTGTAGGAAGGGCCCACCAGCTTCTTATCGGTGGCGTGGCAGGCGAGGCAATTGTGCTTTTTCGCGAGTTCCTCTTGCGCATAGGCGGGCAGCGCCGCCACCGCGGCGAGAGCGAGGAACAGTGCGGCCTGTTTCATGGTTTCTCCTTGCATGCGGCCTTCAATTGTATGAGATCGCCAATCGGCGGAAGACAAGTAACGCCGCGGCATAGCCAGCCGTTGACCGGCTCGGGCCGGTTCGGCTTATCAAGCGGTGCCGGAACTCCGCTGGAGCCCTCGGCCACAGCGAGAACCATGCCGTCCGGCAGGTATTCACGCGCCAGCTCTTCCTGCCAGCGCGCGAGCTCCTGTCCCCGTCCTCGCAATACCAGCACGCTCGGCGGCGAGAGCTGCTCGGACAGGGCGATGGCCATGGCGGCAAAGCCGGCGGGATGGTCGCGCATCTGCGGATAGAAGAGCGCCACGGTGCGCTCGGCCGCGCGGGCGTATCGCTGCTCGCCTGTCAACGCCGCAAGCCGCGCCAGGCCCCAGGCCGCGACCGCGTTGCCCGAGGGCGTGGCCTGGTCGTACGCCGGCTTTGGCCGGTGATAGAGGCGCTCGTGGCTGCGCCCGGTGAAGAAAAAACCGCCGGCATCGGGGTCCTCGAACTCGGCGAGCAGGGTGTCCGCGAGCTCGGTGGCAAAGGCGAGATCGCGCGCCGAAAACTGCGCCTGCATCAGCTCGAGGAGCGCGGCGATGAGAAATGCATAGTCGTCGAGATAGGCGTTGAGATGCGCCCGGCCGTCCTTGTAGGTGGCCAGCAGCCGGCGATCCTTCCACATCCGGCTGCGGATGAACTCAGCCGCGCGGCGCGCCGAGGCGAGCCACTGCGGTTTGCCGAAGACGCGACCGGCGTGTGCCATGCCGCGAATCGCGAGCGCGTTCCAGGACACGAGCACCTTTTCATCGCGCCCGGGGCGCACGCGCTGCTCGCGCACCGCGAAGAGCTTGGCGCGCGCGGCGTCGATCAGCGCCTCGCTGCCAGGCGTCAGCGCTCGCGCCACGCGGAGGTGCCAATGGTGACCTTCGAAATTGGCTGGACCGTCCAGCCCGAAGCGCGGCGCAAAGGCGTCGTACTGCCCGGGGGAGAGGAGCGCGCGCACTTCATCGCGGCTCCAGACGTAGAACTTGCCTTCCTGGTGCTCGCTGTCGGCATCAAGGGAGGAGTAATAGCCGCCCTCGGGAGACTGCATCTCGCGCATCAGCCAGCCAGCAGTTTCCTCGGCGCAACGCGCATAAAGCGCAGCGCCGGTAATGAGCCACGCGTCGGCGAGCAGTCCGAGAAGCGGCCCATTGTCGTAGAGCATCTTTTCGAAGTGCGGAATCATCCATTGCGCATCGACGCTGTAGCGGCAGAAACCGCCGCCCAGCTGGTCGTAGATGCCGCCTTCGCACATGCGCTCCAGCGTGACGAGCGCGATGTCCTTCTCGCCCTCGCGCAGCGCGAGCTCGAGGTCGGCCGGATGCGGGAACTTCGGCGCGGTGCCGAAGCCGCCGAGCTGCGCGTCGAAATTCGCGCGCAGGTTGTCGAGCATCGCGCGCACCACCTCCGCTGAAAACTCCGCCGGCGGCGCCGCCTCGTGGGGCAAGGTGCGCGCGAAGGCCTGCAGCACCTGTTCGTTCTGCGCTGCGATCTCGGTGCGCTGCTCGCGCCAGATGCCGGCGATGCGCCCGCAGAGATCGGGAAACGCCGGCATGCCGTAGCGCGCCTGCTTCGGGAAATAGGTGCCGCCAAAGAACGGCGCGCCTTCCGGCGTAAGAAACATGGTGAGCGGCCAGCCGCCGGTGCGCTGCGCCAGCATCTGGTGCGCGGTTTGATAGATCTGGTCCAGGTCGGGCCGCTCTTCGCGATCGACCTTGACGTTGACGAACAGGCGGTTCATCACCGCAGCGACCGCCGGATCCTCGAAGCTCTCGTGCGCCATGACGTGGCACCAGTGGCAGGCCGAATAGCCGATCGAGAGCAGGATCGGCTTGTCCTCGCGCCGCGCGCGCTCGAGCGCTTCGGCGCCCCAGGGATACCAATCCACCGGGTTTTGCGCGTGCTGCTGCAGGTAGGGCGAGGTTTCGTGCGCGAGGCGGTTCGGCATGGCGGGTAAAACAAACCCCCGGGCGAGCGGGGGTTCACGATCGACTAAAGCTGCTAGCGGATCGGCCGCGTGAACGGGAAGATCTTGGTCAGCCCGAGGATGTCGGTGATGAGCAGGATGATGAAGATCAGCACGATCGCGCCGATGATGCCGTCACCGCCGGCGGGCAGGTTGTCGATCTTCGCCGCGAGCTGCGCCACTTCGTCGTCGGTGAGAGCGGCGACGCGTGACTTGACGGCAGCGGCGTCCACGCCGAGCGCGGCGAGGCGCGCCTGGAAATCTGCGCGCTCGAGCACGCGAGTCACCTGATCGCGCTGTGCGGCGGCCAGGCTGGCGTCGGTGGCGAGCATCGCTGCCTGTGACGGCAGCGGCACGGCAATGCAGATCACAAGCAGACTTGCGATAAGGCGGCGCAGCGTGGCGAGCATGAGCACTCCGGTGAGTTAGGGCGCGGGCAGCTTAACATTTGCGCCGATGACTCACCACCGCGCAGACGAGGTGCTCGCGTTCTGGTTCGGAC
>DASWER010000025.1:0-4402 GCA_036394655.1 Burkholderiales bacterium | reverse complement strand
GTGCCCGGCTGGCTGCAAGCCGCATGCCGTGTTCCACATTTCGCTACACGCCTTCGGGTACGATTGCCGCCTTCGCGACCTTCGGAGGAGGGGAATGTGATGAGGATCGGTCTTTGCGCGGGAGCTGTCGCATTGGCGGCTGCCTGCAGCCCGGCGTGGGCCCAGCATGGCGCGGCGAGCTCGAACATAACGCTGCTCGGCCACGACGACCTGCAGGGACGCAGCGCCTACCAGCCGGTGATCCGCGAGAACCGCGGCCGCTGGATCGCCTATGTCGGCCACCACGGCGGCAAGACGCTGAACCGGCTCAGCGGCCGCGAAGAAGACAACGGCACCTCGATCGTCGATGTGACCGATCCGCGCAAGCCGCGTTACCTGGCGCACATTCCCGGCGAGCCGGGTCAGGCCGAGCAGGGCGGCGCGCAGATGGTGCGCGTGTGCAACGGCTCGGAGCTTCCCAAAGGCGACAAGAGCAAGGTGTACATGCTGCGCAACTTCGGCAACCAGGCGCACGAGATGTGGGATGTCACCATGCCGGAGAAGCCGGTGCGCCTCGCCGTGCTGATCGACAAGCTGAAGGACACGCACAAGAGCTGGTGGGAATGCGACAGCGGCATCGCCTATCTCGTCTCGGGCCTGGGCGAGTGGCGCACGCGGCGCATGACGCAGGTGTTCGACCTCTCCGACCCGGTGCAGCCGCGCTTCATCCGGAACTTTGGTCTGGCGGGCCAGCAGCCCGGTGCCGCCGGCCCGGTGCCGACCGAGCTGCACGGCCTGGTCTCCACCGGCCCGAAGGGCAACCGCCTGTATTTCGGCTACGGCACCAACAAGTCGGGCGTGATGCAGATCGTCGATCGCGAGAAGCTCATCAACGGCCCAGCCGAGCCGACGCCGGAAAACCTGGTTGCGCCGCAGGTCGGCCGTCTCAGTTTGAACGGCAACAACGGCGTGCACACTGCGCTCCCGGTGCTCGGCATGCAGGTGGCGGAATTCGCCAAGGACAAGGACGGCGGCAAGCGCGACATCGTGGTCGTGGTGAACGAATCGCTCGCCAACGAGTGCACCGAGCCGCGCCAGATGGTGTGGATCGTGGACGCGACCGACGAGAAGACGCCGGTGGTGATCTCGACTTTCAACGTGCCAGAGGCGAGCGGCAATTTCTGCTCGCGCGGCGGCCGCTTCGGCTCGCACTCCTCGAACGAGAACCAGCCGCCGATGTATGCCAAGCGCTACGTGTTCGCGGCGTGGTTCAACGCCGGCGTGCGCGCCATCGACATCTCCGATCCCTACCATCCGCGCGAGGCGGGCTACTACATCCCGGCGACGACCGACAAGACCGACAAGCGCTGCGTCAAGGACGCCTCGGGCGCCGAGCGCTGCAAAGTGGCGATCCAGACCAACAACCTGGAAGTCGACGACCGCGGCTACATCTATCCCGTCGACCGCGCCAACACCGGGATGCACATCCTCGAGTTCAAGCGTTAGATGGACCTTGCAATCGCAGGCAAGTGCGCGCTGGTCACCGGTGCCAGCATGGGCATCGGCCGCGCCATCGCAGTGGCGCTGGCGAAGGAGGGCGTCAAGCTCGCGGTCGTCGCCCGCCGGCGCGAGCTGCTCGAAAAGCTGCAGGACGAGACCGGCAAGCTGGTCATCATCCAGCAGGACATGCTCGCCGCGGACGCGGCGGAGAAGGTCGCCGGCGCCACGCTCGAGGGCCTGGGCGGCGTCGACATCCTCGTCAACAACGCCGGCGGCAGCCGGCGCTTCACGCTCGAGGCAACCGAAGCGCAGTGGGAAGAGGCGGTGACGCTCAACTTCACGCGCCACCGGCAGCTCACGCACCGGCTGCTGCCGCAGATGATGGCGCGCAAGTGGGGCCGCATCATCAACGTCACCGGCAAGTCGGAGCCCGAGGGCATCAACGGTGCCTTCGCCGCGAAGGCCGCGGTGCACTCCTGGGCGAAGGGCCTGTCGCGCGAGGTCGGAAAGCACGGCATCACGGTGAACTGCGTGCCGCCGGGACGCATCATCAGCGAGCAGATCCTGCGCAACTACTCGCCCGAATTTCGCAAGCATGAGAGCGAGCACGACATCCCGGTGGGCGAATACGGGCAGCCGGCCGACCTCGCCAACCTGGTGTGCTTTCTCGCCTCGCCGCTCGCGCGCTACATCACCGGCACGGTGATCCCGGTCGACGGCGGCCTGCGCCGCTACCAGTTTTAGGCCCGAAGGAGGCACGATGCGGACCATCCTGCTCGTCCCATTTTTTCTTCTCGGATGCGCGCAGGCGCCCCTCGCGTTGCGCGACATGGGCTCGTTCCACGTCGGCGGGCGCGAGGTCACGATCAGCGGCAAGCCGGTGAAGGAAGTGCAGTTCACGCCGGGCGGCGTGCCCGCAAAGGTCGATCTCAACGGCACCTACCTGGTCGAGTCGATGTACGTGCAGTACTTCCTGCCGGCAAGACCGCGCGGTGCGGTGCCGCTGCTCATGTGGCACGGCGGCGGGCTCACCGGCGTGACCTACGAGACCACGCCGGACGGCCGCGACGGCTGGCTCAACTGGTTCGTAAGACAGGGCTGGGACGTGTACAACTCCGACGCCGTCGAGCGCGGCCGCGCCGGCTGGGCGATGTACCCGGAGATCTTCAAGAGTGAGCCGCTGTTCCTGCCGAAGGACGAGCCGTTCGGCCGCTTTCGCATGAAGGGCAGCCAGTTCCCGGTCGACAGCTACGACAACTTCGTGCGCCAGGTCGTGCCGCGCTGGACGACGACCGACGACGCGATCATCGCCGCGTACACCGCGCTGGTCGACAAGGTCTGTCCGTGCGTGATCCTGTTCCATTCGCAGGCGGGGCAATTCGGCTTCAAGGTGGCGCAGGCGCGGCCCGACAAGGTAAGAGCGCTGATCGCCGTCGAGCCGGCGGGCCAGGGCGACCCGAAGCAGGCCGACCGCCTGAAGGGCATCCCGACGCTCTTCGTCTACGGCGACGGCATCGAGCAGGACGCGCGCTGGCCGACGATCCGGCGAAACGGCGTGGCCTTCGGCGACGCCATCCGCAACGCCGGCGGAAAAGTGGATGTCGTCGACTTGCCGAAGGCCGGCATCCGCGGCAACTCGCACATGCTGATGATGGACCGGAACAATCTCGAGGTCGCCGCGCTGATCCAGCACTGGCTCGAGCAGCAGGGCCTTTATCGATGAAGGCGCTGTTCCCCATCCTGCTTCTCGCGGCCCAGGCGGTCTGGGCGCAGGCGTACCCGACGAAGCCCATTCGCCTCGTGGTGCCGTTCGCGCCCGGCGGCTCGAGCAGCCTGGTCGCGCGCAGCGTCGCCGCCGAAATGTCGAAGGGCCTCGGCCAGGAAATCTACATCGAGAATAAGGGCGGAGGCGGCGGCAACGTGGCGATGAACGATGTGGCGCACGCCGATCCCGACGGCTACACGCTGATCATCGGTCACGTCGGCAGCCTCGCGATGACGCCGTATATGAGCTCGAACCTGGGCTACGACGTGGATCGCGACTTCGCGCCGGTGTCGCTGCTCGCCAAGGTGCCGAACATCTTCGTGGTGCACGAGAGCGTGCCGGCGAAGGACCTGCGCGAGTTCGTGGCGCTCGCCAAGAAGGAGCCCGGCAAGCTGAACTACGGCTCGGCCGGCAACGGCAGTGCGGGACACCTCGCCATGGAATACCTGAAGCTGGTTTCCGGCATGGACCTGCAGCACGTACCGTACAAGGGCACCGGGCCGAACCTGATCGATCTGGTCGCCGGGCGCACGCAGGCCACCTCAGCGGGCACGCCGCCCCTCATGCCGCACGTGAAGAGCGGCAAGCTGCGGGTGATCGCGGTCGGCACGCCAAAGCGCTTGCCGTCGCTGCCGGACGTTGGCACGGTCGCGGAGCAGGGCTATCCCGGCTTCGAGACCAGCCAGTGGTACGGCCTAAACGCGCCGGCGAAAACGCCGCTGGCGATCATCAAGCGGCTGTCCGACGAGGCGGCGAAGGCAGCGAAGGCTCCCGCGGTCCTGCAGCGCTTCGCGGCGGAGGACACCGAGTCGGTCGGCTCCTCGCCGGAGGTGTACGCGGATTTCATCGCGAAAGAGCAGGGGCGCTGGAAGGAAGTGATCCAAAAAGCCAACGTGAAGGCCGACTGATGTACGACGTTATCGTCGTGGGGGCGGGCAATGCCGCGCTGTGCGCAGCACTCGCGGCGCGCGAGCAGGTCCAGAAGGTTCTCGTGCTGGAGCGCGCCCCCGAGGAGGAGTCGGGCGGCAATTCGCGCTACACCGCGGGCCTCTTTCGGCTGGCCTATCGCGGGCCCGAGGACCTGAAGACGCTGATCCCGGATCTTTCCGAGCAGGAGATCGCGAACACCGACTTCGGCACCTATACCGAGGAGCAGTT
>DASWER010000024.1:0-10711 GCA_036394655.1 Burkholderiales bacterium | reverse complement strand
CGATGAAGACGACGAGCCACGCTAGTGCGAGCTTCTTGTTCATCCTAGCCTCCCTTGTAAGGTCTGCGCCAGCCAGCGGGAGACGATAGCCGAAACCGCCGCCTCGCGCCCGACGTAGAGCATGGAGACGAGCGCGGTCCTCAAATGCCGAAGGCCTCGCAGATGCGTCTCTGCGCGCCGGCCTGCGGACGCCGCGCGCAGCAGTTGTTCAGGATGCCGAGCTTCGAGCGTGCCTCGGGGCTCGCGTACACCGCCGGGTCCGAGACCTTGGCGAGCAGCTCGACCACCGCGAGTTGCGCTTCGAGCGCCGGCGGCGCCGAGTCGGGAGGGTTGATCCCCCGGATGCACTTGTCCGCGGCGGCGCCGATCGGCGTCAGGCCCGCGTCGTTGCGCAGGTTGGGGTCGGCGCCTCGCTGCAGCAGCAGGGCGGCCATCTCCGGGGGCTGCGTCACGGCGGCGCCGATCAGCGGCGTCCAGGTGAACGAGCGATCGTTGACGTCGGCGCCGTGATCGATCAGCCACGACACGACGGCCATGCGCTCCGTCAGCGGACGATGGCTCGCCTGCGTCTGGAAGGCCATGCAATGCAGCGTATTGCGCGGCAGGCGGCCGAGATGCTTCTCGATGAAGGCGAGCGTGTCGAGCGGACGCGCCGCGTAGCAGGCCGCCTCTCCGATCCCTTTGCCGAGGGCCGCCTCGGGCGCGATCCCCATCAGGAAAAGCGCCATGTTCGTGCGCGCGTCGCCGCCCGCCTTGTCGTCGCATGATCGGCTGCAGGCCTCGCCGATGTAGCGCGAAAGTTGGGCACCGAGGCGCAGGCCGTCGGATTTTCGCCAGAGGTAATCGGCGAGCGCGATATGGCCGACCCGCACCGCGAAGTCGAACGCGGTCAGCGGCTCTCCCGGCAACTGGGTATTTGCCTGCGCGTACAGGTTCGCGCCGCCTTCGACCAGCAGCCGCGCGGCCTCGAGCTGGCCGCCGCGCGCCGCCATCATCAGCGGCGTGAGCCCGGTGAGGCGGGCATAGTTTCCTTCGAGCCCGCGATTCGGCTCATCCCAGGTCTGATCCAGACCGCGCTTCCTGGCGACCCACTCCTTCACCACCGGCGTGTTGCCCGTGAAAGCCGCCTCGTGCAACGGCGACATTGCGCTGGAGCAGCCGATGGAGCAGCCGAGGAGGACGGCACCGAGCGCCAGCCAGGCAGCGCGCCACGGTAGACTCCAGGAAATGAAAATCGGCATCGCAGGCATCGGCAAAATGGGCGGCGCCATCGCCGCGCGGCTGGCGGGCGTCGGGCACGAGATGATGGTCTGGAACCGTACGCCAGACAAGGCACAAGCGACGGGATTAAAGGCGGCTCAGACCCCGGCCGATCTGGCGGCGGGCTCCGACACGGTGATCAGCATCCTCACCGATGCACCGGCGGTCGACTCGGTCTACGCGCAGATGCTGCCGGCCATGAGGGGCAAGGTGTTCATCGAGATGAGCACCGTGCGACCCGAGGTCTCGAAGGCGCTGGCGGCGAAGGTCAAGGCCGCGGGCGGCGCGTTCGTCGAATGCCCGGTCGGCGGCACCGTCGGGCCGGCGAAGGAAGGCAAGCTCTTCGGCTTCGTCGGCGGCGAGCCCGCCGACGTGGCGCGCGCGCGGCCGCTGCTCGAGCAGATGTGCCGGCGCGTCGAGCATGTCGGGCCTGTGGGCGCCGGCGCCAGCATGAAGCTCGCGATCAACCTGCCGCTCATCGTCTACTGGCAGGCGCTCGGCGAGGCGCTGTCGCTGGTCCAGCACCTCAAGCTCGATCCGGTGCGCACCATGGACATCCTCGCCGACACCTCGGGCGCGCCCGCCATGCTGAAGAACCGCGCCGGCGCCATCGCCGCCGCGCTCGCGGGCAAGGACAACCCGCCGAGCGTGACCATCGATACGCTGAAGAAGGATCTCGCCGAGATGGTCGCCGAGGCTCGTGCCTGCGGCTACGACGCGCCGGTCACTGCGAGCGCGCTGGCATCCTTCGAGCGCGCCTCGCGCGCCGGACTCGGCGCGAAAGACTGCACCGCGATGCCCACAAACTGGGTTCGGGGACGGAGCCCGAATTAGTCAGCGGGCCCCAAGTCCCTTTGGGCGCTAGCCCGGGGAGCTTACGGCGCTTCGTAGTTCGTTACGAACGTCTCGGGAACTGCGGGTCCCCAGACGTAGAACGAGTCCTCCGGCGCATGGTCGGCCGCCGGCCAGTCGAGGCTCGCGGGAACGAAATCGATGTCGTGCGAGTACTCGGCCCAGCTGCCCCAGGGGTCGCGCACGTAGTAGAAGTAGTTCGAGCCGAGCACATGGCGGCCGACGCCCCAGCCCTCCGTGAAGCCGGCGGCGCGCACTTGCTCGGCGCCCTGACCAACGTCATGGAAGCTGCCGACGTCCCAGCTCGTGTGGTGCAACCCCGGACCTTCGGATTTGGCGAAGCCCACCAGGTGATGGTCGCTGCCATGCGGCGTATGGATGAAGGCCACGATATCCGCCGACTTGTCCGACAGGCGTAAGCCGAGAACGTCGCTGCAGAATTTGGTCATGCGCGGCACATCAGGCGTGAAGCGCAGCACGTGCGAGAGATAGCGCGGGCGCGTGGGCTGCACCTTGCTGCGGCTCGGCGCAGCGCCTTTGCCCGGCGCCACGGGAGCGACCTGCGAGGCCACGCTCTTCGCCGAGGGCGATACCTTAGGCGCGACGACCAGCTGGGTCGGCACGCCATCAGGGTCGCGCAGCCACAGGCCTTTGCCGTCGGACAAGGGATGCGGCTCGCACGGCGTAATCTTGTTGCGAAAGACGTCTACGTCCTCCTCGAAGATGCCGTAGCTCACGTACTCGAAGTGCTTCTTCGCGCCGCCCTCGTGCACCATTCCCCAGCAGTGCGGATGCCCGTAGGTGTAGAGCTCGAGCTTTTTGCCGCCGCGCCGCACATCCAGGCCGAAGGTCTTGTAGAAGCGCTCGGCTTCGTCGAGCTTCGGCACGCTGAACACGAAGCGGTTCACTGAATGAACCGCGAGCACGCCTGGGCGACGATCTTTCAATGCTGCCATTGCTCCTCCTTATGCTTCACCGGGCTTCGGCCGGTGACACGATCGAAAATTTCCGGCGCGAGCGAGTCGCCTCGCCATGCCACGTGCTGGTCGGGACGAATGAGGGCGTAGCGCGCCTGGTAGAGATCGCGCAGGCCGGCCTGCTTGACCACCTTCAGCGGCACGCTCGGTGCCGCGATCGAAGGCATGGCGCCGTCGGTCGCGAGCAGCGTGAAACCCTGGCCGAAGTGATCGTAGAGCGAGCTGCCATCGGCGAGCCAGGCATGCGGCGCGATGCAGCCCGGATGCGCGGAAGGCACGTAGTTCTGGAAATCGCGCGAGGGCGGCGCGCTGCCGTCGCCCACCACGATCGGCGAGCCGCTGTAGTGATAGCCCTTCACCACGCCGAGCGTGCTGAACTCGCGGATCTTGGCTGCCTTGATCTGGGCGCCGATGTCGGCGCGCACGCTCGCACCAGCGGGCGTCGCGTCCTCGAGGCCGGGGCGCCACATCTGCCTGGGCAGCAGGGCATGGTTGGCGACCGCCTCGTCCATCACGTACTCGTGCACCGGGCGCCGCTCCTGCTCGTAGCTGTCGAGCAGGCGCGCCCCGCCCCAGCCTTGCAGCACCGCGGCGATCTTCCAGCCCAGATCGACCGCGTCGCCGATGCCCATGTTCATGCCGTAGCCGCCGAACGGCGGATGCAAGTGGCACGCATCGCCGGCGAGGAACACGCCCCGGTCGCGGTAGCGGTCGGCGATCAGCCGATGCGCCACCCATTCGTCGTTGCTGAGAATCTCGATCGGCAGGTCCAGGCCGGTGGCATGGCGGATCAATGCCTTTGCGCCCTCGCCTTCCAGCTTGCCGCCGTCGGGCTGGTTGCCGCCGAAATACCAGATGTCGCCCTTGTCCATCGGCCCAGTGACCGACGGCGCGTCGCGGTTGACCAGCCAGTACATCGTCGCCGGTCCGAGCTTGTGCGCGCGGGCGATGCCCGGCGCGCGGAAGATGGCGTTGCAGTGGCGACCCAGCGTGACGCCGCTCATGCGCGCGCCGATCCGTTCACGCACCGTGCTGCGCGAGCCGTCGGCGCCCACCAGGTATTTGCTTTCAATGGTCTCGGCGCCGAGCTCGGCGCGCACGCCGCCTTCATCCTGCGTGAAGGACTCGAGCTTGCGGCCGAAGCGGATTTCCACGCCCGGCAGGGACTCGGCGTGCGACTTGAGCACCTTTTCCAGCTCGTACTGCGGGATCCATTGCCCATGCTCCGCGTACAGCGGATTCTTTCCCGGTGCGCAGTACGAGTTGTTCTCGAACCGGCACAGCTCGAAGCCGTTGAGCCGCGTGGCGAACACGACGTTAGCGGGATAGTCGACGCCGAGCGGCGAGGCATCGCGCAGCTTGTCGGCGATGCCCCAGCGCCGCAGATGCTCGCGCGTGCGCACATTGGTCGTCTTGGCGCGCGGCGCGACACCGACGCGGTCGTGCTGCTCGATGACCACGCAACGCACGCCGCGCTGCCCAAGCTCGATGGCGAGCGCAAGGCCGACGGGGCCGGCGCCGACGATCAGGACCTCGGTCTGGACGGTCTTCACTGCGCCTGGATGCCCAGATCCTGGATCACCTTGCCCCACAGCTTGCGCTCCGAAGCGAGGAACTCGGCCGCCTGCTTGACGTTGCCGGGCCGCGGATAGATGCCCAGCTCCGTATAGCGCGAGACGATGTCGGGCATCTGCGCCACGGCATTCACATCGCGGTTCATGCGCTCGACCATCGCGGCGGGCGTCTTGGCCGGCGCGAGCACGGCGAACCAGCCGATGGCCTCGAAGCCCTTGAAGGTCTCGGCCACGGGGGGCACGTTCTCGAAGCCGGGGATGCGATCCTTTGAGGTCACCGCGATCGCCTTCAGCTTGCCCGCCTTGATGTTCGAGGCGAGCGCCGGCACGCCGTCGATGGTGAACTGGCTCTCGTTGGTGATCGTCGCGGTCACGGCGGGCACCGAGCCGTTGTAAGGCACCGGATAGAACTTCACGCCGGCCAGCATGGCGAGCACCTCGCCCGCCAGATGGGGCGTGGTGTTGAGCGTCGGCGGGGCGAAGTTGACCTTGCCGGGCTGCGCTCTTGCCATCTTGAGCAGGTCGTCGAGGCTGTTGACGCCGATCCCCGGATTGACCGCAACGATGAACGGTCCCGTGGCGAGGATCGCCACCGGGGTGACGTCGGTGTCGATGCTGTATTGCGGGTTCTTGAACAGATGCGGCGTCAGCGTCACGACGGTCGCCGGCACGACCGCGAACGAATAGCCATCGGGCGCCGTCCTGATGAACGCGCTCATGCCCGGAATGCCACCGGCGCCCGGGCGGTTCTCCACCACCATCTGCTGTTTCCAGCCCTGCGAGAGCTTTTCAGCCATCAGGCGCGAGGCGATGTCGGGCGCGGTTCCCGGCGGGAACGGCACGATCAGGTGCACGGGCTTGGTGGGCCAGTCCTGCGCTTGCGCCGCGCCGGCGGCCAGGGCCGCTGCGAGCGCAATCATTTTCAGCCAGTTCATGCGGCCTTCCTCTCTCTCTCGATCAATTCGGCGATCAGCTTGCGCGCCGCCACCATGCCGGCGTCGGAAGCGATGCTGATCTGCGGCGCGTCCGGATTGGCGCGCAGCGTGGCGTACTGCGACTCGACGACCACCTTGTCCTCGCCGAAGGTGACTTCGAGCGACTTGCGCAGCCGTTCGGTCGCCTCAGGCTTGCCCACCATGAAGTTGTGCGCGCCCGACCAGAAATAATGCGTGCTGTGCTCCGTCTCGGGCGTCATGGCATTGAGGCCCATGAATCCGAAGCCGCCTTCGCGCCGTCCCTCGTAGGCGCCGGTGCCGGCATCGGTTGCACCGGTATGGATGCGCACCACGGACGCCGGGAAGAACTCGATCTCCATCCAGCGGTCGACGCGCTCTTTGCCGAACTTCACCGCCTGCGTGTAGGCCGGCGGCGGGATCGAGCTCAGCATCCAGCGCGAAACCTTGACGCCGCTGCCGCTGCGGGCGGTTTTCGTCTCGGCGTTGGAATGCGCCTCGGGCGTGCCGCCGATGGTCTTGGTGTGCACGTAGCCCACGTGCGTCAGGTCCATCAGGTTGTCGTTGATGAGCTGGTAGTTCGCGTTGACGAGGTAGCGATCCTTCGTCCAGGCCCATTTGGGGTCGTCGTGCCATGGATGACGCACGATCGCCCCGGCATCGGCCAGCTCGGGCGCGCCCATCCAGATCCACACGATGCGGTCCTGCTCCACCGCCGGGTAGCTCTTCACCTTCGCGCCGCGCGGTACCCGTTCCTGGCCCGGCACCTTGATGCACGCGCCGCTACTGTCGTAGACCAGGCCGTGGTAGCCGCACTGCACGTGCTCGCCGAGCACCTGGCCATGGTGCAGCGGCAGGCCGCGGTGGCAGCAGCGATCTTCCAGCGCAGCAATGGCGCCTGCCGCAGAGCGGTAGAACAGCACCGGCTCGCCGAGGATGGTGCGTCCCAGAAGCGCGCCGGCGGCGAGCTCATCGGCCCAGGCGCCGACGTACCAGCTGTTTTGCAGAAACATGGCCCTCCTCCTCAGCCTGAGTCTGAGCGCGCCGGCTGCGAGGCGTAAGATGGCAAAGTCGTCCTATCGATAGCTGCCAGGCATCTATGAAGCTTCACCAGATCCGCGACCTGCTCGCCGTGGCGGAGAAAGGCAGCCTGCGCGCCGCAGCCCGGCAGCTCGGGCTTGCGCAGCCCTCGATCAGCCGCAGCATCGGCCAGCTCGAGCGCGAGCTCGGCGTGGCGCTGCTCGAGCGGCAGGCAAGGGGCACGGTGCTCACACCGGCGGGGAAACTTTTCGCACGCCGCGCCAGCGCGGCGGCGAGCGAGCTGCGCCGGGGGCGCGAGGAGATCGAGCAGCTCAACGAAGGCGCGGAAGGCAGCATCACGGTGGGCTTCTCGAGCGTGCCGCTGCTGACGCTGCTGCCCGCAGCCGTAGCGCCGTTCAAGAAACGCTTTGCGCGCCTCGAGCTGCGCATCGTGGACGGCGCCTTTCCCGCGATCGAGTCACGCTTGAAGGATGGAACGGTGGATTTCTACGCCGGGGTGGCGCCAGGCAAGCAGCCTCATGCCGAGCTGCTGCTGGAAAAGCTGTTCGACAACACTCGGGTGGTGGTTGCACGCCCCGGCCATCCGCTGGCGCAGGCCAAATCGCTCGCGCAGCTGCGCGATGCCCAGTGGGTGACGACCTCGATCACCGACGACGCGGCGGCCGAGATCGCGGATCTCTTCGAGCTGCACCGCTTGCCGGCCCCGCAGCTCGGCGCGCGCATCACCGGCGGCGTGCTCAGCCTGATGGCGATCCTCGGCCACAGCGACCTGCTGGCCATCGTTCCGCGGCAATGGATCGAGTCGCCGCTCACCCGCGGGGTGCTGCGCAAGCTCGAGCTGAAGGAGGAGATTGCAGCGCCGCCGATCTGCCTCATCCGCCGCGCCGCGCTGCCACTCACGCCGGCGGCCGAATTCCTGTGCGACCTCCTGCGGCGCGCGGGCGTGCAGTACGCTAGGAAATCTTCAGGCCCCTCAGGCCGGCGATGAGGGGTTGTTACAAAAATTACGTACTTAGTACGGAATTAAAGGCGCAGTAGCTTCGCGGCGTTGCCGCCGCTGATTTTTTCCTTGTCGTCGCCAGACAGCCCCGGAATGCGCGCGACGGTCGCCAGGGGATCGTCGAGGCCCATGTCGAAGCAGTAATCGCTGCCGAGGGTGACGCGCTCGGCACCCACCAGCTTCACGAGGGCGGCGTTGATGCGATCGTCGTGGCCGATGGTGTCGTAGGTGAAGCGCCGCAGGTACTCGCTCGGCGGCCGCTTCATGTGCTTGAGCTCGGCACGCACCTTGGTGCCGTGGTCCCAGCGGCCGATCAGCCAGGGGAAGGTGCCGCCGGCATGCGGCAGATTGAATCCCAGCATCGGAAACCTATCCAGCACGCCGCCGAAGATCAGGTGCGCCGCGGCGATGCCGGTGTCGTAGGGATTGCCGCAAAGGTTCTTGAGGTAGTACTTCTTGGTGCGGTCCTGGCCGATGGTGTCGACCGGATGCAGGAAGATGGTCCAGCCGAGCTCCTCGCACTTGGCGTAGACGTCCCAGAATTTCTTTTCATCCAGCTCTTCGCCGTTCACATTGGTCGCGAGATACATGCCCTTGATCCCGGGCAGCTTGGCGGCGCGCTCCAGCTCCTTCACCGCCGCCGCCGGCGATTGCATCGGCACCATCGCGAGGCCGAGCAGGCGTTTCGGATGCTTGCGATGCGCAGCCGATGCCGCGTCGTTGAACGCCTGGCTCAGCGCGAGTCCGAAGCCGGGCGATGCCCAGTACACCATTGGGGTGGTGAGCGAAAGGCAATGGATATCGACGCGGCGCTGGTCCATCTGGTTGATGCGCTGGTCGACGACGACGAAGCGTTCGTCGAAGGCGTTGGTGATGGTCTTGGCTCTGAGCTTGTAGGTGCTGCCGGAGCGCTCGAGCGCGGCGTCTTCCTTCGGTCCGTCCTTCTCGAAGAGCCGCAGCCACTCTTCGGGATACCAGTGCGCGTGAATGTCGATGGTGGTCATTTCACTTATCATGGCACGCCAGGAGGATGTGAATGCGAATAACAACAATGCTGTTTTGCATGCTGGCGATCGTGACGCCGGCGGCGGCGCAGGACTATCCGGCCAAGGCGGTGAAGATCATCGTGCCCTACGCGCCGGGCGGCGCGACCGACATCATCGCGCGCATCGTCGCGCAGCGGCTCACCGAGTCGGTCGGCCAGAGCTTCATCGTCGACAACCGTCCGGGCGCCAACGGCAACATCGCGCTCGAAGCGACGGCCAAGGCCGCGCCCGACGGCTACACGCTGCTGGTCGGCAACGTCTCGACCAACGCGATCAACGAGAGCATCTATGCCGATCAGCTGACCATCCGGCCTTCGCGCGACCTCGCCGGCGTGAGCAAGCTGGTCGAGATCCCGCACATCGTCGTGGCGAGCGCGAGCTTCCCGGCGCACTCGATCGCCGAGCTGGTCGCGGCGGCGAAGAAAGAGCCCGGCAAGATCAACTTCGCCTCGGTCGGGATGGGAAGCTATCCGCACCTCGACATGGAGCGCTTCATGAAAGCCACCGGCATCGAGCTCACGCACGTGCCCTACAAGGGCGGTGCCGGCCAGGCGATTCCCGCGATGATCGGCGGCGAGGTGCAGCTCGCCTTCTTCAACATGGCATCGCTCCTGCCGCACATCCGCAGCGGCCGGCTAAAGGCGCTCGCGGTGGTCCCGGCGCAGCGCCTGCCCGAGCTGCCGGAGGTGCCGACGCTCACCGAGCTCGGCTATGCCGGCATCGGCACCAACGCCTGGCAGGGCATGTTCGCGCCGGCGGCGACGCCAAAGGCGGTGATCGACAAGCTCCACGGCGCGGTGGTGACGGTGCTCACGCGGCCCGCCGAGCGCGAAGGCCTCGCCAAGCAGATGATGAGCGTCGAGGTATCGAAATCGCCACAAGAATTTACAGAACTGGTGCGCCGCGAGACCCAGGGCTGGGGCGCGTTTTTGCGGGAAGCGCGAATAAAGATAGACTAGGTACGGTAGCGGACGGGAGGCTAAACAAAATGACAACGTGGATTCTGGAGACGGTCGGGCTGCTGGTGACCACAGTCGGCGCCCTTTTCGCGTTCCTCCACCTGCATCGCACCTCCCGGCAAATGGGCAGCGCGCCGATCCCCGCGGAGTGCGCGCCGCTCGTGCGCGACCGGCGCCTGCTGATGATCACGATGGGGCTGATGGCGGGCTGGTTCGTGATTCAGTACATCGGCCTTATCCTGCTCTAACCGGCGCGGGACCGGCCTTCAAATCCGGTGGCCGACGCCGCCGATCACGCCCTTCGTGCTCACCACTTCGGTATCCTCGATCGCATCCAGGCTGTGCGGCACGTTTGGCGGCATGTGCGCCACCTCGCGCGGTCCGAGCTCGTAAGTCTCGCCGGCGATCTTCATCCGTACACGACCGCTGAGCACGAACAGCACCTGCTCGTGCGGATGCGCGTGCTGCTTCGCGCCCTCGCCCGCCTTGAAGCGCAGCAGCCCGACCTCGATCTGCTCGCCGGTGACCAGGCTGCCGAAGGCCGTCGAGTGCTTCGGCGTCACGTATTCCTTCTTCAGCGCGTCGAATTTGTAGACCGGCATCACTGCGCCTTCGTGCCTTGCAACCCGGCGGAGGCATCCTTGCAGGTGAAGAATACGCAGTCGCTTTCGGCGTCGTTTCGCGCCCGGTGCACCTTCCCAGCCGGAATGTAAAAGACCTGTCCAGGTCCGGCGCGCTGCCATCTGCCGTCGAACTGCATCTCGAGCTCGCCCTCGAGGATCAAGATCCATTGCTCGTTCGGATGCGAGTGCGCGTCCGACGGCTGACCGGCGGGATAGCGCATCAGCGCCACGATCATGCGATCGCCCTCGACGCAGCCGCCGAACACCGGCGAGTAGTCGGGGCCGCCCATCACGCGGTTGACCTTGTGCATGTCGAACAAATGCTCGCCCGGTCCGGCGCGCTTCGCGCCCGGGGTGCGGGCCTGCGTGGCTGTCTCCATCCTGCCTCCTACTTGTTGAATTCGAATGCGTCGTGCGAGTCGGTAT
>DASWER010000023.1:0-2300 GCA_036394655.1 Burkholderiales bacterium | reverse complement strand
GCGAGCAGCGTGTAGGCGGGACCCAGCGGCGGGGTGACGTCGACCAGCAGCACCATGGCGCAGCCGGCGATCGCGACGCAGACCGCGCCGAGGCCGAAGGTGAGCGCGTAGAGGTGCTTCACGTTCAAGCCAACGACTTTCGCGCCGAGGTAGTTGTCGGCGCAGGCGCGGATGGCTTTTCCGGTGAGGGAATATTTAAAGAAAGCGAAAAGCCCAGCCGCCGCGACCACCGCGGCCATGGCGGCGAACAGCCGCGCCTTGTCGATGAGGAGCGGGCCGAGCTCGAAGGACTCGAGCTGGTAGTCGACGTTCACGTTGCGCGCGTCTGGGCCGAAGATCATCAGCAGGCCATTGACCAAGATGATGGCGACGGCGACCAGCAGCATGAACTGCGAATGCTCGGGGCGCGTGATGAACGGATTGATGAGCCCCGCCTGCAGCGCGTAGCCGAAGACGAAGAACGCGGCGGCGATCGGCAGCATGGCGAGGAACGGATCGAGCTTGAACGCGGCGAACAGGACCGTGGCCGCGTACATGGCGATGGTCATCATCTCGCCGTGCGCGAAGTTCACCACGCGCACCACGCCGAAGATCACCGACAGGCCGAGCGCCATCAGCCCGTACACCAGCCCCGTCAGGATGCCGGAGACCACGACGTTGGCGACGAGATCGGCGGCCGGCATCGCCGGTCCCCGGATTACTTCTTGTAGCCGGGAACCGGGAAGACCGGCTTGGCAGTCGCGGCGCTCGCCGGCAGGACCACCGTGGGCAGCATGTTGAGGTTCTGCACGCACGCCGAGCCGATGCCCTCGACCTGGCCCTTGGCGTTGAACTTGATCGGGCCGCCGAGCGTCATTTTCTCGGTGATGTTGGTCTGGCGGATGGCGTCGGCGAGGGTCTTGGCATCGGTGCTCTTGGCGCGCTTGAACGCATCGGCGGCGACCAGGATCGCTTCGAAGGTGAAGCCCGCGTTGAGCCCATGGAACACCAGGTTCTCCTTCGGGTTCTGCTTCTTGAAGGCGCGCTCCACCACCTTGGTGAGCTTGGCGTGCGGGTTGTACCAGGGCACGTTCGAGATCGAGTACTCCGACAGCTTGCCGAGGGCGTTGAAATACGGTTCCTCGTACATGCCCGGCGAGCCGGGGCTGACGATGGCCATCGGCTGCCAGCGCTGCTTCACCATCTCGCGGCGCAGGATGATCGAATCCTGCAGCCGGCACACGAGCAGCAGGAAGTCGGCATTCGCCGCCTTCGCCTTCGACACCTCGACGGTCAGGTCCTTGGCCGCCGGGTCGTAGGAGATCTGGTCGACGATCTTGAACGGCAGCTGGGTGCGCGTCGGCAGGATGGCGCCGATGCCCTTGGTCATCGCCTGGCCGAAGGTGTCGTTGACGTGCATGTACACCGCGCTGCGCGGCACGCTGCTGGTCGCCTGGAACAGCTCGCCGATGAGATCGAGGCCGTTCCTCACGATGTCGCCCGCGGTCTGGAAGTTGCGAAACACGAACTTGTAGCCCTGCTCGGTGATCTGCGGCGCGGCAGCGATGTTGACGATGAATGGAATGCCGCGCTGCTCGGCGACCTGCGCGATCGCCGCGCTGGCACCCGAGTCGAAGGCGCCGACCAGCACGTTGGCGCCCTCCTGGATCAGGCGCTCTGCGCGCGTGCGCGCGGTATCGACGTTCGACTCGAAGTCCGCGTTCATCAGCTCGAGGTCGACGCCGAGCATCTCCTTGATCACGCCGGGGGCGAGGTCGGCGCCTTTCTGGCACGACTGGCCGATCTGGCCGAGGTAGCCCGAGCGCGGCAGGATCACTCCCACCTTGAGCTTCTGCGCCTGGGCGCGCACGAGGTTGAACGGTGAGAGAGCAGCGAGTGCGCCGGTAGCGGCGAGCGCCTTGTTGAATGCGCGGCGTTGCATGTTGTTCCTCCTCTAGGCGGCCGCTATTCTAAGCCGCACTGAATTCGGGGACGGAGCCCGAATTCAGCTTGCGAGCCAGCGCTCGGCGTCGTCCTCGGTGATGAAGCGGCGCGCCTCGATCCCCAGGCGCGAGGCTTCGACCACCGCGGTGTCGTACACGGCGATCAGGCCGCCGGTCTTCGCCACGAACGCCAGCCGGAAATTCGCCGGTACCCCGGCGAGCGCCATGGCGCGCAGCGCATCGCGCGCCGCCAGGTGGTAGAAGGGATCGAGATCGGCGTAGCCCACGACCAGCGCCCGCGCGCATTGGCGGGTAAGGCATTCGTTGACGAAGGCGCGATAGCACTCCTGCACTTCGGTGGCGAGGCCCGGGCCCACG
>DASWER010000022.1:0-3036 GCA_036394655.1 Burkholderiales bacterium | reverse complement strand
CATGCCCATCGCGAGGTAGCCGGCGCGGTTCGGATGCAGCTTGTCGCCCGCGCCGCCGGTGGTGCTCTCGGGCACGAACTCGGCGCGCATCGCGCCGGTCGCGGGATCGAGCACCACGGCGTCGAAATCGATCACCGAGTCGAACACCCCCGAAGTGCGGATGAACGCATTCAGCGCCTTGCGCTTCTCGTCCTGCTCGGGCGAGCCGTGCGCGGCATTGGTCGAGCCGAGCGCGGTAACGACGGTGGCGCCGATGACGCGCACGCCGGGCAATCCCGAGCGCAGCCTGCCGACGCCCTGGCGCAGCGCTTGCGTCACGGTGTCGACGGTGGCGTTGCCGTTCCTGCTGAAGTCGTTGATGCCTTCGAGCCAGATCACCGCCGAGACGCCCGAGAGCGAGATGATGTCGCGCTCGAGCCGCTGGCCCGACGCCGGGCCGCCGGCGAACGGCTTCGCCGCACTGTACTCGGCGGGACCGGCGATCTGGTTGCCGCCGATGCCGGCGTTGACCACGGCGACGCGGTTGCCGTATTGCGCGTGCAGCCGCCGCGCGAGCACATCGGGCCAGCGATCGTCGCCATTCATGGTCGATGCGGTGCCGTCGGTGATCGAGTCGCCGAAGGCAACGATGACGCGCGTCGCCGCGGGCGCCTTCACGTCGAGCGCGTCGAGGAAATACCACGACGCCGTGCTGTAGGGGAACGAGGCCTCGCTGTCTTCGTCGGCGTGCGCGCCGCCGCCGGGCGCGTTGACGTAGGAAGTCTGCAGCGCCTTCGCGTGCCAGGTCATCGGCCCGCTGTCGCCCACCACGTGGAAGCTCACCGCGAGCTTGCGTCCCTGCAGCAGCGGATCGCCGGCGCTGCGCACGAAGGGCAGCGTGACCGCGTCGCTCCATACCGATGCGCCAGGTGCCACCGTCACCTGGTTGCGGCCGGAGAAGGCCACCGGCCGGTTCGTGCCCCTCACCAGCGCCGGCCCGCTGTGCTGCAGGCCGAGGTACACGGCGTTGAACGTCACCGGCTTGGTGCCGAACGCATTGGAGAGGCGGATGCGCGCCTCGCGTCCCCAGATTGCCGGACGCACGACCTGGCGGAAGCTCTGGTCGCGCGCACCGCTTTCCGGCGCGGGGAACACCCCATCCAGCTTGGGCTGCGCCGAAGGATTGCCGACCGGGTAGGGACCCTGCACCGACGCGGCCCACGCGGTCACCCATTTGTCCTGCGCCATGGCGCCGAGCGACAGCAGCGCGCCAATCAGGAATAGGGCGAGTCTCATGCGGCTCTCCTAGGTGAGGATGGCAAATTCTCCGCCGCGTTCGAGCGCGCGGCGATACGCCTCGCGCGCATGGATGCGCCCGAGGTATTCCATCAGCTTCGGCCGGCTGGCGTCGAGCCCGCCGCGCGCGGCGGCGGCCTCGACCGGAAAGCTCATCTGGATGTCGGCCGCGGTGAATTCCCCGCCGGCGAACCAGGTGCTGCGCCCGAGCTCCGCCTCCATGTAGTCGAGCTGGCGCGTGAGGTTCGGCTCGATGAAGCCGCGCTTCACCCGGTTGGCGATGCCGCGGGCAAGGGGACGCAATAAGGGGCGCAGGAGGAACGGCATCGGCCCCTTCTCGATGCGATCAAAAACCAGCTTCATCACGAGCGGCGGCATCGCCGAGCCTTCGGCGAAGTGCAGCCAGTAGGTGTAGCGCAGCCGGTCGCGCGTGCCCGCCGGCGGGATCAGGCAGCCGCGGCCATGGCGCTCCACCAGGTACTCGATGATCGCGCCCGACTCCGCCAGCGTGAGGTCGCCCTCGGAGAGCACCGGCGACTTGCCGAGCGGATGCACTTCGCGCAGCGCCGCGGGCGCGAGCATGGTCTTCGCATCGCGCTGGTAGCGCTTGATCTCATACGCAAGCTCGAGCTCCTCGAGCAGCCACAGCACGCGCTGCGAGCGCGAGTTGTTGAGGTGATGGACTACGATCACGGCTTGTGCTCCGCCAGGATCCGCTCGAAGCGCCGGTCTGGCACCAGCCACATCAGCGCCACGACCACGTACAGCGTCAGCGCGATCCAGGTCTGTACAAACGCGAGCGGGATCGCCGCCGCGTAGATCACCACCGAAATCTTGCCCTTGAAATCACTGCCCAGTGCCTTGGCGAGCAGCGAGTCGTGCGGATGGCTCGCGAGCAGCACGCGCGTCAGGATGTAGTACGCGATTCCCGCGCAAAGCAGCACCGCACCGTAAGCCGCCACCGTGACCGGCGCGAGGTGGTTCTCGTTCATCCAGCCGGTGACGAAGGGCACGAGCGACAGCCAGAACAGCAGATGCATGTTCGCCCAGAGCGTCGCGCCGGTGACGTGATGCACGGCGTGGAACATGTGGTGATGGTTGTTCCAGTAGATGGCGGTGAAGACGAAGCTCAGCACGTAGGTGAGGAAGATCGGCACCAGCGGCGCCAGCGCCGTGGTGTCAGCGCCGTGCGGCACCTTCATCTCGAGCACCATGATGGTGATGATCACCGCGATCACGCCGTCGCTGAAGGCTTCGAGCCGTCCCTTGGTCATATTAAATGGGGACAGACCCCATTTTTCTCATTACGAATAACGCCACCATATATATCCCGCCGCCGCCGCGGGCAGGGCGAAGATCACGAGGAAGATCGGCAGCTCCTCCCTGAACGAATAGCCCGCCTTCGCCACGCCGAACCACATGTTGACCGCCGCGGCGATGAACCACAGCGCGATGAAGATCAACATGCTCTCCCGTCCGCGGCCGAAGAAGCGTCCGGCCAACAGGAAAACGGCGGCGATGACCAGTCCTGCAGCGATGATGATCACGGTTCGCACTTACCGCCTCCTCCGGAAGCAATCGCCGGTGTGGTCGTCCACCAGCCCGACCGCCTGCATGTACGCATAGCAGATGGTCGAGCCGACGAACTTGAAGCCGCGGCTGAGGAGATCCTTGCTCAGCGCATCGGATTGCGCGGTCTTGACCGGGACCTTGTTCGTGCGGTTGACGAGCGGCTTGCCGTCGACGAAGCGCCACACATAG
>DASWER010000021.1:0-6813 GCA_036394655.1 Burkholderiales bacterium | reverse complement strand
ATGGTGCGCGACCCGGTGGTGGCGTCGCCCGACATGGAGGTCAACGATCTGCGCCGCACGATGCTCGAGAGCGGCGCGCGCTATTTGCCGGTGATGGCGGAAGGCAAGCTGCTCGGCGTGATCTCGTTCCGCGACGTGGCGAAAGCCGTCCTCGAGGAGCAGGACTTCGAGAACAAGATGCTCAAGGGCTACATAAAGAATTGGCCGGCGTAAGAGCCGCCGGCAGACCAGTCAAATTGGCCCTCGCAGGAAACTTCTCCTAGCTTCCCTCGGCGTCGGCGCCGCCGCACTCGGTGCAGCGGCGTGGCGTTACTGGCCCGAGCAGGGCTTCTGGAATCCGTGCCGCGCCGCGCTGCCGCCGCGCCTGGCGAACCATGAGCTGGTGCAGGCCGCGTGGGAAGGCGTCGACCCGGCGCAATTCTGGGACAGCCATGCACACCTCGTCGGCACCGGTGATTCGGGCGCCGGTGTGTACCTGAATCCCCGCATGCAAAGCCTGATGCATCCGGTGTTCTACGTGCAGCGGCAGTTCTTCCTCGACGCTGCCTGCGTGGGGCAGGGCGGCCGCGTCGACCGCGGCTACGTCGAGCGCATGCGCGCGCTGGTCGACGGCCTGCGTCCCGGCGCGAAGCTGCTGCTCCTCGGGTTCGAGCGCATGCACGACGATCGCGGTGCGCCGAAACTCGAGCGCAGCACGTTTTACGTCCCCGACGCCTACACGCGCGACATCGCGCGCGCCTATCCGAAGCACTTCGAGTGGGCGGCGTCGATCCATCCTTACGCCGTCGACGCAGTGGAGCGGCTCGAGCAGGCAAAGCGCGACGGCGCGCGCGCGGTGAAGTGGCTGCCGGAGGCGATGAACATCGATCCCGCCGCGCCGCGCTGCGCGCGCTTCTACCAGACGCTTGCGAAGCTCGACCTGCCGCTCATCAGCCACGCCGGAATCGAGCGCGCGGTGCTCGGCGGCGAGCTCGCCGACTACGGCAAGCCGGAGCGGCTGCGCGCCGCGCTCGACGCCGGAGTGCGCGTGGTGGTCGCGCATTGCGCGTCGGTCGGGGACGCGGACTTCGCGCAGTTCGCCGCCCTGATGGCGGAACGCCGCTACGAAAAGACCTTGTTCGGCGACATCTCGGCGTTGCCGCAGATCAATCGCGCCGGGCCGGCGCTCGCGCGCGTGCTCGAGGAGGAGCGCTGGCACGCGCGCCTGCTCAACGGCTCCGACTATCCGCTGCCGGGCGTGATGCCGATCTTTTCGGTCGACTACCTGGTCTCGCTCAAGCTGATCGCCGCCGCCGCCGCGCCGGTGCTGCGCGAGATCCGCGCCCACAACCCGCTGCTGTTCGATTTCGTGCTGAAGCGCCAGCTGCGCTCCAACGGCAGAGCGTTCCCGCGCACGGTGTTCGAGACGCGCAGGTTCTTTGAGAGCGCCGTGTAAAATCGCTCGGCCATGTCCGGCAACAGCTTCGGCCTGCTCTATTGCGTGACCTCGTTCGGCGAGTCGCACGGCCCGGCGTATGGCGGCGTGATCGATGGCTGCCCGCCGGGATTGGCACTCAGTGCGGCCGACATCCAGCAGGAACTGGATCGGCGCAAGCCCGGGAGCTCGCGCCACGTCACGCAGCGGCGCGAATCCGATGCGATCGAGATCCTTTCGGGCGTGTACGAAGGGCGCACCACCGGCACGGCGATCGGCTTTCTCATCCGCAACGAGGACCAGCGCCCGAAGGACTACTCGGCGATCGCCGAAAAATTCCGCCCGGGGCACGCCGACTACAGCTATCTGCAGAAATACGGCGTGCGCGATGCGCGCGGCGGCGGCCGCGCCTCGGCACGCGAGACGGTGATCCGCGTCGCGGCGGGCGCCATAGCCAAGAAATGGCTGCGCGAACGCTACGGCGTGCAGGTGCGCGGCTATCTCGCGCAGATCGGCCGCACCCCCATTGCCTTCAAGTCGTGGGATGCGGTCGACGCCAATCCGTTCTTTGCGCCCGATGCGGCGATGGTGGCGCAGTTGGAGAAGCAGATGGACGCGCTGCGCGAAAGCGGCGACTCCTGCGGCGCACGCGTCAACGTCGTTGCCGAGAACGTGCCGGTCGGCTGGGGCGAGCCGGTGTACGGGCGGCTCGACGCCGACATCGCCGGCGCGATGATGTCGATCAACGCGGTGAAGGGCGTGGAGATCGGCGCCGGCTTCGGCGCCATCGTGCAGAAGGGCAGCGAGCACGGCGACGAGATGACGCCCGAGGGCTTCGTCACCAACAACAATGGCGGCATCCTCGGCGGCATCTCGAGCGGGCAGGACATCACCGTCTCGATCGCGCTCAAGCCGACGTCAAGCATTCGGCTACCCCGGCGCACCATCGACCGGCAGGGGAAGGCGACGACCGTCGAGACCACTGGCCGCCATGATCCCTGCGTGGGTATCCGCGCGACGCCGATTGCCGAAGCCATGCTGGCCTGCGTGCTGATGGATCACGCGCTGCGCCATCGCGCGCAGTGTGGCGACGTCACGCCACCAGTGAAGCTGGGTAGAAAAGCCTAGCTAAATCAATTAGAGTATGGGGACAAAACTCCCAAGAGAGAAGAATATGAGCAACAAGGGCCAGTTGCTACAAGACCCGTTTTTGAACACGCTGCGCAAAGAACACGTCCCGGTGTCGATCTATCTTGTGAACGGCATCAAGCTGCAAGGGCAGATCGAATCGTTCGACCAGTACGTCGTGCTGCTGCGTAACTCGGTCACCCAGATGGTCTACAAGCACGCCATTTCGACGGTCGTGCCCTCGCGTCCGATCAACCTCGGAGCGGAGAAGGAAGCGGAGTAGGTTGGCTGAAAGGAAGTCTGAAGCCCTCGCCCCGGCCGCCGATCCGCGCGCGGCGCTCATCGTTTGTCTGGATTTCGGCGACGACGGCTACGACGAAAGCGTAGAAGAGGTCCAGCGCCTGGTGGAAAGCGCGGGCGTGCCGTGCCACGCCATTGTGCGCGGCCGGCGCAGCCGCCCCGACGCCAAGTTCTACGCCGGCACCGGCAAGGTCGAGGAGATCGCCGGCCTCGCGGCCGAGTTGAATCCCGCCACCATCGTCTTCAACCACGCGCTCTCGCCGGCGCAGCAGCGCAACCTTGAGAAGGAGCTCGGGCGCGTCGTGATGGACCGCACCGATCTCATCCTGCACATCTTCGCGCAGCGCGCGCAGACCACCGAAGGCAAGCTGCAGGTGGAGCTGGCGCAGCTCGAGCGCCTGTCGACCCGCCTGGTGCGCGGCTGGACGCACCTCGAGCGCCAGCGCGGAGGCCTCGGCAAGACCGGCGGCCCGGGCGAAAAGCAGATCGAGCTCGACCGGCGCTACATCGCGAACCGGGTTCGCGTCTTGAAGGAAAAGCTGACCACTTTGAAAAAGCAGCGCGGCGTGCAGCGCCGTGCGCGCGCGCGTGGCGACGTGCTGTCGGCGTCGATCGTCGGCTACACCAACGCCGGCAAGTCGACGCTGTTCAACGCCCTGGCGCACGCCAAGGCCTACGAGGCCGACAAGCTGTTCGCCACGCTCGACACCACCAGCCGGCGCATCTGGATACCCGAGGCGGGAACGGTGGTGGTCTCCGATACGGTCGGCTTCATCCGCGACCTGCCGCATGGCCTGGTGGCCGCCTTTCGCGCCACCCTGGAGGAGACGGTGCGCGCCGATCTCCTGCTCCACGTGGTCGACGCCGCCTCGCCGGCGCGGGAAGCGCAGCAGGCCGAAGTCGACAAGGTGCTCGCCGAGCTCGGCGCCGACAAGGCGCCGCAGATCATCGTCTGGAACAAGATCGACACCGCGAAGCTCGATGCGGCGGTCGAGCGGGACCAATATGGTAGGATTTCGCGCGCTTTTGTGAGCGCTCGCACCGGCGCTGGTTTGGCAGAGTTGCGTGCCGCGATCGCCGAATTTGCGCAGGCGCGCGCCGCGGAGCGCAGTCCCATCCGGTCGGCGCGCTCACTACAACCTCACTAAGACTCCATGTCCTTGAACGACCCCAACTGGGGGCGCGGTGGTTCCCGCGGCCCGCAAGGCCCCGGCGGCGGCAACCAGGGTCCCCCCGACCTTGACGAGCTGTGGCGCAATTTCAATCGCCGGCTCGGCGAGCTGTTTCGGCGCCGGCCGCGCGGCGCGGGCGACGAGCCGCCGCGACCGCCCTCGAGCCGCGGCCTGAGCGGCGGCGCAGGCGCGCTCATCCTGCTGGTGCTCGCGGTCTGGCTGGCGAGCGGCTTCTACATCGTGGTCGAGGGCACGCGCGGCGTGGTGCTCACCTTCGGCAAGTTCTCCAGGGAAACCACCTCGGGCCTCAACTGGCGCCTGCCCTGGCCGATCCAGTCGCACGAGATCGTCAACCTGTCGCAGGTGCGCACGCTGGAAGTGGGTTATCGCAACAACGTGCGCACCAAGGTGCTCAAGGAATCGCTGATGCTGACCGACGACGAGAACATCGTCGATCTGCAGTTCGCGGTGCAGTACCTGGTGAAGGACGCGCAGGCGTTCGTGTTCAACGTGCGCCGCCCCGACGAGTCGGCGATGCAGATCGCCGAGACCGCGATGCGCGAGGTGATCGGCAAGCATCGCATGGACGCGATCCTCTACGAGACGCAGGTCGACGTCGCCAATCGGGCGCGCGATCTGATGCAGGCGATCCACGACCGTTACAACACCGGCATCACCGTGAGCACGGTGACGATCCAGAACGCGCAGCCGCCCGAGCAGGTGCAGGCGGCGTTCGACGACGCGGTCAAGGCCGGCCAGGACCGCGAGCGGCAGAAGAACGAGGGCCAGGCCTACGCCAACGACGTGATTCCGCGCGCACGCGGCGCTGCTTCGCGCCTGTTCCAGGAAGCCGACGGCTACAAGCAACGCGTGATCGCCAACGCCGAGGGCGACGGCTCGCGCTTCAAGCAGGTGCTCACCGAGTACGCCAAGGCGCCGCAGGTGACGCGCGAGCGCATCTACATCGACACCATGCGCGAGATCCTGTCGTCGACCAACAAGATCATGATGGACTACCGCGGCTCCGGAAATTTGCTGATGCTGCCGCTCGACAAGATCCTGCAGCAGGCGGGTGGCACCGTGAACCCGACCGAGGCGCAGGCCTCGCAGCGGCCCTCGGCCGAGCCGCCGGCGCCCGAGGCGAGCCCGCGCTCGCGCGAATCGCTGCGTAACCGCGACCGGGCGGATCGATGAAAGCCGTCGGCCCAGTCCTCGCCGTCCTGATCCTCATCGGCCTGATCATCTCGGGGACGCTCTACACCGTCGATCAGCGCCAGAACGCAATCGTGTTCCAGCTCGGCGAAATCAAGGACGTGGTGGAGAAGCCGGGGCTGCACTTCAAGTGGCCGCTGCTGCAGAACGTGCGCCATTTCGACATGCGCATCCTCACCTACGACGACGCGGAACCCTTGCGCTTCCTGACGCAGGGCAACCGGCCGGTGCTGGTCGATTCCTTCGTCAAGTGGCACATCATCGACGCCAAGCAGTACTACGTCAGTGTGCAGGGCGACGAGTTCCGCGCGCAGACGCGCATCCGCCAGACCGTGTCGGGCACGCTGCGCGACGAGTTCGGCATCCGCGGCGTGCACGAGGTGGTGTCGGGCGAGCGCGAGCAGATCATGGCGCGCGTGCGCGAGAAGGTCGACCAGGACCTGAAGCGCATCGGCGTCGGCATCATCGACGTGCGCCTGAAGCGCGTCGACCTGCCGCAGGAAGTGAGCGAATCGGTCTACCGCCGCATGGAAGCCGAGAGGAAGCGCATCGCCAACGAATTGCGATCCACCGGCGCCGCCGAGGGCGAGAAGATCCGCGCCGACGCCGACCGGCAGCGTGAGGTGATCCTCGCCGAGGCGTATCGCGACGCGCAGCGCGTGCGCGGCGAAGGCGACGCGAAATCGTCCGCGATCTACGCCAGCGCGTTCTCGCAGAACCCGGAGTTCTTCTCGTTCTACCGCAGCATGGAGGCGTACCGCTCCACCTTCCGCGGCCGCAACGACATCATGCTGCTCGAGACCAACTCGGACTTCCTGCGCTACTTCAGGGACTCGCTCGGACGCCAAGCAACTCCGAGGAAGTGAGCCATGGGTACGACGTTCCTCATGGCATTCGCCCTGATGCTCGTGCTCGAGGGAGTGCTGCCTTTCGTCGCGCCTAACCTCTGGCGCGAAACCTTCCGGCGCATCACGCAGATGACCGACGGCCAGATCCGCTTCGTCGGCCTGTCATCGATCATCGTCGGCCTGCTGCTGCTCGCCTGGGCACGCTCGTGAAGTGGGTGTTGCCGGAGTATGTAGAGGACATCCTGCCGGTCGAGGCGATGCGCATCGAGCACCTGCGGCGCGCGCTCCTGGATCTGTTTTTCAAGAATAAATACGAGCTGGTGATGCCGCCGCTGCTCGAGTACATGGACTCGCTGCTCACCGGCACCGGGCACGATCTCGAGCTGCGCACCTTCAAGGTGATCGACCAGATCTCCGGGCGCACGATGGGCGTGCGCCCCGACATCACGCCGCAGGTGGCGCGCATCGATGCCCACTTGCTCAACCGCAAGGGCGTCACGCGCCTTTGCTATTGCGGCAGCGTGCTGCACACGCGTCCCGCCACGCCCGGCGCGACGCGCGAGCCGATCCAGATCGGCGCGGAGCTGTACGGCAGCGCCGCGGTCGACGCGGATCTCGAGATCCAGCGGTTGCTGTGCGCGGCCCTCAAGCTCGCACAGTTGAAGGATTTGCGGCTCGACATCGGCCACGTCGCGGTGTTCCGCTCGATCGCGCATGCCGCCGAGATCGGCACCGAGCA
>DASWER010000020.1:0-2152 GCA_036394655.1 Burkholderiales bacterium | reverse complement strand
CGCGGCCATCGCCTCGGCGTAATAGCGCTCGAGCCAGGCGATCGCGCTGTCGCGCTGGATCGCGGCGATCGCGGCATCCTTCTCCGCGGTCGATTTATCGGCTTCGCGCTCGAACTTCTGCCCGCGCAGCTCGCGCTTCTTCTCGCGCGTGAGCTCCTGCATCAAACCGATGCGCCGCATCGTCATGAAGTCGCGCGTCAGGCTGAACCGGTCGGCTCCGTTGACCGGAAGGTTGTCGACGCCGAGCTTCAGCACGGGGTCGGGCAACTGCGCGGCAGCGACCGCCATTTCGCGCGACGCCGTGACCGCTGCGTCCTGCGCCGCGACCTGGCGTGAGCGCTCCACCGCGCGGCGCTGCACATCGGGCAGCGAAAGCTGCGCCTGTGCCGGCATTACGGCGGCAAATAACAAGAAACTGAAAATGCGATGCATCGGATCTCCACAGCGTTGATGCGCGGCGCGTTGACGCCGCAAGCAAGGCGAACAGCCGTGACTAGCCGCCGGGCGGCGGCGCGGAGATCAGATCAGGAAGGAGTGGAGCAGGATGCGGTGCGGCAGGAGCGGCGGCGGTGCGCCTGCCATCGGCATTGGCGCGGTGTAGCGCGGTAGCAAAACGCGGATACCAAGGTCGGCAGCCGGCACGATCGCCGCCGGTGAAGCATTTCGCATATCCAGCGCAGCCGAATTCTGAGCGCTGGGAACAGACACAAAACAATGTGCGGCGCAGCCCGCTGGCCCGGATGCTGGAGATTCGTCATGGCAGGGTGATTCAACTACCGCCGGCACCGCAGACGCCGTGATGACGCAACTCATCGCGAAGGACGCCTGCATAAGCAGGAACGCGGCGAGGATAAGTCGCGCCACCTGGATGAGCTTCGACCGGACAAACATTGGCGGCATTCTACCGCCAGTTCAAAGTTTTGCGCGGCGCAGACGCAGCGCATTTGTGACGACTGACACCGAGCTGAATGCCATCGCGGCGCCCGCAAAGAGCGGCGACAACAGCAGCCCGTAGAACGGATACAGTACTCCCGCGGCGAGCGGCACACCGATCGCGTTGTAGAAAAACGCGAAGAACAGATTCTGTTTCACGTTGCGCAGGGTCGCGTGCGAGAGGCGGATCGCCTTGGCAACGCCGCGAAGGTCGCCTTTGACCAGCGTCACGCCGGCGCTTTCGATGGCGATGTCGGTGCCGGTGCCCATGGCGATGCCGACGTCAGCCTGCGCGAGCGCCGGCGCGTCGTTGATGCCGTCGCCGGCCATCGCCACCACGCGGCCGCCCGCCTGCAGCGACTTGATGTGCTCGGCTTTCTGCTCCGGGAGCACCTCGGCGATGACTTCCTTGATGCCCAGTTGAGCCGCCACCGCTTGGGCGGTACTGCGCGAGTCGCCCGACATCATCACCAGCGTGATGCCGAGCTCCTGGAGGGTCTTCACCGCTTCAGGCGTTGTTTCCTTGATCGGATCGGCGACCGCGATCACCGCGGCCGCGCGGCCATCAATCGCCGCATACAGGGCGCTCTTGCCTTCGGCGCGCAACGTGTCTGCTTTTTCGGACAGCGTCTGCGGCACGCCGCCGAAGCGGTCCATGAAGCGGCGGCTGCCGACGGCGACTTTGCGTCCCGCGACGACGCCCTGCACGCCTTCCCCGGTGACCGACTCGAAATTCTCGACCGACTGCAAAGCGATGCCATGGTCCTCGGCGCCTTTCACGATCGCCTGGGCGAGCGGATGCTCACTCGCACGCTCGAGGCTGGCGATCAGACGCAGCAGCTCGCTTTCGTCGCCACCTATGGCGACGAAGTCGACGAGCGTCGGCTTGCCCAAGGTCAGGGTCCCGGTCTTGTCGACGACCAGGCAGTCGATGTCCCGCAGCCGCTCGATCGCCTCGGCGTTCCTGAACAGGATGCCGTTGAGCGCGCCCTGACCCATGGCTACGGTGATCGAGATCGGCGTCGCCAGGCCCACCGCGCAGGGGCAGGCGATGATCAGCACGGCGACGGCGTTGGTAAGCGCATAGGCGAGGCGCGGATCCGGCCCGAAATAGGCCCAGGCGGCGAAGGTGAGCACGGCGATGACGATCACCGTCTCGACGAAATACGCGGCGACCACGTCAGCCAGGCGCTGCACCGGGGCGCGCGTGCGCTGCGCC
>DASWER010000019.1:0-3278 GCA_036394655.1 Burkholderiales bacterium | reverse complement strand
GCCAGCTTCTCGAGCGAGGTGTCGCCGCGCACGTTGTTGTCGCGCTGCAAGCCATTGAACTCGACCACCAGGTCGGAAAAGAACCCAGAGAGCCATGCCGCCGCCGCGTTCTTGTGGCTGGCGAGCGCGAGCTCGTCCTGCTCCCGGCGGCCGATCTGCCACTCCTTCGCCATCTGCTCGCAGTGCTGGCCCATCGACATCCCGGTGCGCGGCTCGGCGATGCCGGGATGCGTCGGCGCGAGGTCCCACGGCCTGAGATCCCCGATGGTGCGCAGCTTGTCCGACCAGCTCTTGCCGCGCGAGAGCGCCAGCACGGTGCGCTGCAGGTTCTGGCTGTAGGCGAGCGGGATGTCGCTCGCGCTGTCGGCGCCGCCGGCGATGGCGCAGTCGATCTCGCCGCGGTCGATGCGGTTGGCGAGCTGCGCCACCGCCGAGAGGCTGGTGCCGCAGGCGCGCTGCAGGTCGTAGGCCGGCGTCGTCGGGTGCAGGCCCGAGCCGAGCGTCGACTCGCGCGCCAGGTTCCAGTCGCGCGAGTGCTTGATCACCGCCCCCGCGGCGACCTCGCCGACCACTTGGCCTTTTAAATGAAAGCGCTCGACCAAAGCCTTGAGGGCCGCCGTCAGCATGTCCTGGTTGCTCGCCTCGTTGTAGGCGCCGCTCGCGCGCGCGAACGGAATGCGCGTCCCGCCGATGATTGCGACCTTCATGGCCGTATTTTGCCCCGATAATCGGGTCATGCTCGACCTCCTCATCAAGGGCGGCAGCGTGGTCGACGGCACCGGCGCGCCCGCTCGCTCCGCCGATGTCGGCATCACCGCCGGCAAGATCACCGAGATCGGCCGCATCCTGGCGCCGGCCAAGAAGACCATCGATGCGGGCGGCCTGGT
Source organism: Burkholderiales bacterium (assembly GCA_036394655.1). Classification (GTDB taxonomy): domain Bacteria; phylum Pseudomonadota; class Gammaproteobacteria; order Burkholderiales; family SG8-39; genus SCGC-AG-212-J23. The sequence goes on along the minus strand of DASWER010000019.1, from coordinate 2,391 downwards.
GGTCGCGCCGGGCTTCATCGATCCTCACACGCACTACGACGCGCAGATCTGCTGGGACGGCGCGCTCACCCCCTCGTCCTGGCACGGCGTGACTTCGGTGGTGATGGGCAACTGCGGCGTCGGCATCGCGCCCTGCCGCCCCGAGACGCGCGAGATCGCGATGCGCGACCTGGTGAACGTCGAAGCGATTCCCTTCGAGGTGCTCGAGGCCGGCATCACCTGGGACTGGGAAACCTTCCCGCAGTACATGGACGCTGCCGCGCACCGCAAGCCGGCGCTCAACCTCGCGTTCCTCGCGCCGCTCACGCCGCTCAGGCACTACGTCATGGGCGAAGCTTCCCTCGACCGTGCGGCCACCACGGCCGAGACCGCCGAGATCAAGCAGCTGCTGGGCCAGGCGATGGCTGCGGGAGCATTCGGTTTCTCGAGCACGCTGCTCAACCAGCACCTCGGCTACCAGGGCCGGCCGCTCGCCTGCCGCAATGCCAGCAAAGAGGAAATCGGCGCGTACTGCAACGCGCTGCGCGAAAGCGGCAAAGGCGCCATCGAGATCGCGATGACCAAGCAGGTCGGCGTGATGGACCCGCCGGAGCTCGAGCTGCTCGACTTCATGCTGAAGGAGAGCGCGCGGCCGATCACCTTCATCGCCATGTTCGACCGCGACGACATCTCCGAGGCGGTGCGCACCTCGCTGCGCAATGCCGCGCCGATGATCGCGCGCGGCGCGCGGCCGCAGACTTCGCCGCTGCCGCTGACGCGCGAGATCAACATGCGTAATCCGTTCTCCTTCGCAGCGTTTCCGTCGTGGCAGCGCGTGTTCGAGGACAAGTCCAAGGCGGCGCAGGCCGCGGTCTATCGCGATGCCGGTTTCAGGAACCGGTTCCGCGAGGACCTGAAGCGTCCCGCCTCGTTCGGCAACTGGGCACGCATTACCGTACACGAGGTTCGCTCTCCACAATTGAAACACCTGGAAGGCAAGACGGTGGCGGAGGTCGCGGCCGAGCGCGGCGTGGACGGCGTCGATGCGCTGCTCGACATCACGCTGGCGGATGATCTGGACAATGAATTCACCATGCAGTCGTTCAACACGCGCACCGATCGGATGGTCGAGATCCTGCAGAACCGCGACATGCTGCTGGGTCTCGGCGACGGCGGCGCGCACCTCGACATGCTGTGCGACTCAGGCTATCCGACCTACGTGCTCGGCACCTGGGTGCGCGAGAAAGGCGCGCTCACGCTCGAGGAAGCGGTGCGGCGCATGACGTCGGACCCGGCGGACTTCTTCGGCATCCGCGATCGCGGCCGCCTGCAGATCGGAAAGGCGGCGGACGTCACTCTCTTCGATGCGAAAACGGTTTCATCGGTCGGCCGCCCCGAGCGGCGCTACGACCTGCCCGGCGGCGCGAAGCGCATGGTGATGCGCTCGCAGGGCATCGAGTACACCATCGTCAACGGCGCGGTCACGTGGCAGCACGGCGCGCTGACGGGGGCAAGCGCGGGACAAGTACTGCGTTCCTAAATGACGAAGTGGATCATCGCGGCCCTCTGCGCCGCCGCCTGCATGGGCGCGGCGGCGCAGACCTATCCGGCAAAGCCGGTGCGCGTCATCGTCGCGGTCGGGCCGGGCAGCGCCGATGACTTTGTCGCGCGGCAGGTCGCGGCCAAGCTCTCCGAGCTGCTCGGCCAGCAGTTCTTCGTCGAGAACCGGCCCGGCGCCGGTGGCATGATCGGCCAGACTTTCGTCGCCAAGTCGGCACCCGACGGCTACACGCTGCTGCTCGCCGGCGGCTCGATGGCCGGCGCGCGCTACGTGAATGCGAACATGACCTACGAGCTGCAGCGCGACTTCACGCCGATCTCGGTGGTCGAGACTTCGCCCTTCGTGCTGGTGGTCAACGCGTCCTTCCCGGCGCGCAGCGTCAAGGAATTCATCGCGCATGCCCGCGCCAATCCGAACAAGCTCACCTTCGGCACGCTCGGCGCCGGGCAGATCCCGTACTGGAGCGTGGCGCTGTTCAACAGCATGGCGGCGATCGATGCGGTCGAGGTGCAGTACAAGGGCGTGCCCGACGCGATCGTCGACATCCTCGCCGGGCGGCTCGACTATTCGTTCGTGCCGCTCGGCAGCGCCGCCGGCAACCGCGAGAAGCTGCGCTCGCTCGCCGTGACCACGCGCGAGCGCGCCGAGCTGCTGCCCGACGTGCCGACGATGGCAGAGGCGGCGCTGCCGGCCTACGAGATGTCGGCATGGCGCAGCATCATGGGCCCGGCGGGCATGAGCGCCGAGACGGTGCGCATCCTCAACCAGGCGATCGTGCGCGGCATGGCGAGCGCAGACTTGCGCGAGCGCTTCATCAAGGCGGGATCGGTGCCGCTCTCCAGCACGCCGGA
>DASWER010000018.1:0-7700 GCA_036394655.1 Burkholderiales bacterium | reverse complement strand
GAACGCGCGCAAGTGGCGCGACTGGGCGGACCTCAACAACCCGAAGGTCACGGCCGGCTACAACCTCGGCACCACCATGGAGCAGTTCGTGCAGGCCAACCTGCCGAAGGCCACGGCCAAGCGCGTCGAGTCGCCGGCGCGGGACTGGCAGGACCTGCTCGCCGGGCGCGTCGACTTCACCGTCGCCAGCCTGATCGAGGGGGCCTACCTCACCAAGGAGCACCCCGACCTGCAGCTGCTGTTCCTCGATCGGCCGAAGAACAGCATCCCGATGGCGTTCGTGGTGCCGATTGACGACCAGGTGTGGATGAACTTCGTCAATGCCTGGATCGTGATCAAGAAGCAGAACGGCTACTTCGACGAGATCAACAAGAAATGGGGCATCGTCGGGCAGGACTAGCGCCACGGCTAAATGGGGACAGACCCCATTTTTCTCATTTAGACCGGCTCAGCGATCCGCGAACCGCCGTCGATTAGTCCGTTATCTTCAACCTTAATGAGAAAAATGGGGTCTGTCCCCAATTAAGAACTCATCCGACGCGCCATTTCGGCGCTCCAGTCCTTCAGCGGCTTGAAGCCCGGCTGCTTCTTCGCCTCGGCCTCGGCCCAGGACCAGAGCTGCTTGTCGTCCATCTTCATGTCCATCGGGATACGCAGCGGCTGCTGCACGTACCACGGCGTGTCGACGAAGAGCTCGAGGCGGTTGCCCTCGGGATCGTGGAAGTAGACCGACAGCGCGTTGCCGTGCGAGACGGGATGGAGCTCCTTCACTTGCTCGTCCACCACCCGGCGGTACATCTCGCGCAGGCCTGAGAATTCCGCCATGCGGAATGAAATCTGGTTGATGGGATTGAAGGCCAGCTTCTCGGGCTTGCCGGTGGCGAGCACGATCTGATGGTGCTCCTTGGGATCACGCGAGAGGAACACGAACTGCAGCCGGCCGCGCGGGGTTTCGAGCTCGCCGGTGTCGGTGACGGTAAAACCGAGCACGCGTGTGTAAAAATCCCTCATTCGCGCGAGATCTGCGACGAACATTCCCATGTGGCTGAACGCAAATTCTGGAGTCGACATTTATGAAACTCGCTACGTTTAAGACGGCGCAGGGCACGAGTTACGGCATCGTCACCGGCAAAGGCATTGTCGACCTGAAACGCTACATCGGCAACCGCTTCGCCGATCTCAAGGCGCTGATCGGCGGCAATGCGTTCGCCGAGGCGGCGAAGCATGCGGGCGAGGCGCCAGACTACAAGGAGTCGGACATCACCTGGCTGCCGGTGATCCCGAACCCGGACAAGATCATCTGTGTCGGCCTCAACTACCAGGACCACGTGGTCGAGACCGGGCGCGACAACACCGAGCAGCCCGCCATCTTCCTGCGCGTCACGGAGTCGCAGGTCGGGCACAAGCAGCCGATCATTCGCCCGCGCGAATCGAAGAACCTCGACTACGAGGCCGAGATCGCGGTGATCATCGGCAAACCCGGCCGCCGCATCTCGCAGAAGGACGCCTGGGACCACATCGCCGGCTACAGCTGTTACAACGAGGGCTCGGTGCGCGACTGGCAGCGCCACACCGTGCAGTGGACCGCGGGCAAGAACTTCGCGCACACCGGCGCGTTCGGACCGTGGATGGTGACGGCGGACGAGATCCCGCCGAATACAAAATTGACGCTGTCGTGCCGCCTGAACGGCGAGCGCATGCAGCACGCCACCACCGAGCAGATGATCTTCAAGATCCCGAAGATCATCGAGTACGTCTCGAGCTGGACCACGCTCCTGCCGGGCGACGTGCTCGTCACCGGCACGCCCGGCGGCGTCGGCGCCCGGCGCACCCCACCGCTCTGGATGAAGCCCGGCGACAAGGTCGAGATCGAGATCGACAAAGTCGGCATCCTCGAGAACACGATCGCCGACGGATAAATGGGGACAGACCCCATTTACCGTAGCTTCGCGAAGAGTAAATGGGGTCTGTCCCCATTTATCCTGCTGTTGGTGGCGCTGCCGGCGTGGGCGCAGACCTATCCCGATCGGCCGATCCGCTTCTACGTCGGCTTTCCGCCCGGCGGCAGCACCGATCTGGTCAGCCGCTATCTCGGCCACAAGCTCTCGGAGCGGCTGAAGCAGCCGGTGGTCGTCGAGCAGAAGACCGGCGCCACCGGGCTGCTCGCGAACGACACTGTGGCGAAGGCGCCGCCTGACGGGTTGACGATGGTGCTGCTCACCGGTGGACATCCGGGCACGGCGGCAGTGATGAAGAGCCTGCCCTACGATCCGGTGAAGGGCTTTGGCATGGTGAGCGTGGTGATCGAATATCCGATGACCATCAGCGTGAAGCCCGACTCGCCGATCCAGTCGTTTCCCGATCTCATCGCGCGCGCGAAGGCCGAGCCCGGGCGCATCAGCTATTCGTCCGCGGGCCCCGGCAGCCTGCACCACCTGCTCGGCGAATGGCTCAACATCGAAGCCGGCACGACGATGCTGCACGTGCCGTTCAAGGGCGCGGCGCCGGCGTTCACCGAGCTCCTCGGCGGGCGCATCGATGTGCTGATCGAGACCGCGACCTTCGCCTTCCCGATGATCAAGGCGAATCGCCTGCGGCCGCTCGCGCTCTCCTCTGCGGGACGCTATCCGCTGATGCCCGACGTGCCCACGGTCGGCGAGACGCTGAAGGCAGTGGAGTTCAGCTCCTGGCTCGGGCTCGCGGTCGCGCCCGGCACGCCGCGCCCGGTCATCGACCTCCTTAACCGCGAGTCGCGGGCCATCCTGGCCGAGGACGAGACCAGGCAGCGCTTCGCGGGATTCGGTGGCATCCCCGCGCCCTCCTCGCCCGGCGAGATGGCCGAGCGCATCGACCGCGAGGTCGCCCGCTGGAAGAAGGTCGTCGACACCCGCGGCATCGAGAGGCAATAGCCATCATGAGAGTTCTTGCGATCCTGCTCTGCCTCGCCTCGAGCCTCGCCTGGGCGCAGACCTATCCGGAGCGCGCGATCAGGCTAGTGGTGCCCTGGCCTGCCGGCGGAGCTACCGACGCCGCCGGGCGCGTCATGGCGCAACGCCTGTCCGAGCGCCTGTCGACGCCGGTGGTGGTCGAGAACAAGGCCGGCGCGGCGGGCACCATCGGCGCGGCGCAGGTGGCGCGCGCTCCGGCCGATGGCTACACGCTGCTGGTGGCGAGCGCCGAAACCCACGCCATCGCGCCGAACCTGCGCGGCAAGCTCGACTATGACCCGCTGAAGGACTTCGTCGCGATCACGCCGTTCGCCATCAACCCATTCGTCATCGTGGCGCGTGCGGATTTCCCCGCCGGCACGACGAAGGAGCTGGTGGCCGTGGTGAAAGGCCAGCCCGGCAAGTTCTCGTATTCCTCGGCCGGCCTCGGCAGCACTTCGCAGATCGCGATGGAGACCTTCAAGGCCCTCGCCGGGCTCGACATCCTGCATGTGCCCTTCCAGGGCCAGGCGCCCGCCATCACCTCGCTCCTCGGCGGGCAGACCGACCTGCAGATGCTGCCCGCCGGCAGCGCCGCGCCGCTGCGCAAGGGCGGCAAGCTCAAGGCCTTCGCCGTCAGCACGCGCAGCCGCTTCTTCGACCTGCCCGACGTGCCGACGCTGGCCGAGGAAGGCTTCGAGATGAACTTCGCCAACTGGTTCGGCCTGGTCGCGCCGGCGGGCTCGCCGGCGGCGGCCGTGCAGCGCCTCGCCGCGGAGAGCACGGCGGCGCTGAAGTCGGCGGAAACGCAGGCGGCGCTGAAAAAGATCGGGCTCGACGTCTTCCCGGCGATGTCGCCCGCGGAGTTCGAGAAGTTCCTCGAGGCCGAGATGACGCGCTGGGGCGGCGTGATCCGCGGCGCCGGCATCAAGGCAGAGTAAGCAGGCGTCCGTAGCCGGGCACGGCATCCGCGACTCCGGCGGTGCGCAGCGCGCGCCACATCATGGCGCTCGCGCTCGAGATCACCGGCTTCCCCAGCTCGGCCTCCGCCGGCCCGAGCACCGACAGCGTGTGCAGGCCGACGCCGCTGAGGAACACGGCTTGCGCCTGCGGGCGATCGGCGTCCCTCACCAGGCGGTAGACGCGCTCCGGCGGCTCGTCGAAGATGCTCTTCACCTCGCGCAGCCAGACCGCGCTCACCAGCTCTACGCCGTAGCTTTCGAAGACTTCCTTGCCCTTCAGCGTCAGCGCCTCGTCGTACGCCGTGCCCATCGCGGCCTTGCGGATGCCGAGCGCCTCGCAGGCGGCGACCGCGGCGCCGAGCGCCGAGATGAACGGGATGCCGGTATCGCGCTCGACCTTGCGCGCGAGCTTCGCCTCGCCTTCCCGGCCGAGGAAATAGCTGGTGGCGGTGTGCGCGAGCACGATCACGTCGGGCTTGACGCACGCGATCATCTCCACGGTCTCGTCCATGCGCTCGAGGTGGCTCGCCGCGCGCGCCTGCAGGTTCGCGAGCGTCCCCACCGGGCCGCGCGCCACCATGCGCTGGAAATGCACCGACACCCCCTCGGGCGCGAGCTGGTACATCTCCTGCTCCACCGTCGGATTGGCCGACGGGATCAGGAAGCCGATTCTCTTTCGCACGAATAGAATCGTAAGCGATGAATCGGTCCCCCGTAATCGACGTCCATACCCACATGCTGTCGAAGGAGTGGCTCGCGCTCCTCGAGCAGCACGGTGCACCGCATTACTCGCTGCACACGGTGAAAGGCGGGCTGAAGGCGATCCACATGGACGGCGCGCCGTTCATGACGCCGGTGCCGAACATGTTCGACTGGGAAGCGCGCATCGCGAACATGGACAAGGCGCGCGTCGACATCGCGATCACCTCGCTCACCTGCCCGAATGCCTACTGGGGCAGCGCCGAGGTGAGCCTGAAAGCCGCGTGCGTCATGAACGACGACATGGCGCGCGCGCAGCAGACCTGGCCCGAGCGCATCCGCTGGTTCGCCTCGCTGCCTTGGCAGCACGAGCGCCTCGCACTCGATGAGCTGCGCCGCGCATGCGATGCAGGAGCCGTAGGCGTGATGGTGCTCGCCAACATTGCCGGCAAGACGCTCACCGACTCTGCTTTTTCTTCCATTTGGAAAGAAATAGACCGCCGCGCGCTTCCAGTGCTGGTGCATCCCACCGCGCCGGCCGGCGCCAAAGAGCTCGGCCTGCATGAATTCCAGCTCACCGCGCCGATCGGCTTCACCTTCGATACCTCGCTGGCCGTGGCGCGCTGCATCTATGACGGCTTCTTCGACCGCTATCCGAACCTCAAGCTGATCGCTTCGCACGGCGGCGGCGCGCTGCCCTATCTCGTGGGGCGCCTCGATATCTGCTGGGACAACATCCCGGCCGCGAGCTCGAAGACCGCCGAGCCGCCGCGCAATTACATGCGCCGCATCTATGTCGACAGCGTGGTGTTCCGCCAGGACGTGCTCGACATGTGCGTCGCGGTGTGCGGGCCGGACAACGTGCTCTACGGCTCCGACTACCCGCACACCATCGGCGACATGCCGGGCTGCCTGTCGCGCGTCGATGCCTTGCCTGGTACCACTCGGGAAAAGGTGCGGGGCACCAACGCGCAGCGCATCTTCAAGCTTTGATCCTGCAAGGAGCACAGATGAACAAACTTTTCGCCGCCATCGCAGTGCTGATCCTCGCCGGCTGCGCCGGCACTTCGCTCAAGGACCCGGTCGGCCCCGACAAGGTGGTCTACCACCTCAACTCAGGCCTCGAGCAATCGAGCGACGGCCTGCGCAATATCCGCAACCACCTCGAGGTCAATCCGAAGGCGCAGATCGTGGTGGTCGCGCACGCCCGAGGCGTCGACTACCTCATGAAAGGCGCCAAGGACCGCAACGGCAATCCGTACGACGCGGCCGTGGAGCAGCTGGTGAACGAGGGCGTGCGCTTCGACGTCTGCGAGATCACGCTGCGCAACCGCAACCTGAAGCGCGATCAGTTCATCCCGGAGGCGCTGTTCGTGCCTTCCGGCGTCGCCGAGATCGCACGCCTGCAGCAGCGCGAGGGCTACGCGTACCTGCGCCCCTGAGAGGCGCTAGAACTTCACCTTGGCGATTCCCGCCTCGGCGCATTTGGCGTCATGCTCGCCGCCGCCCGCGCTGCCCGGCGTGCCGGAGATGCCGATGGCGCCGAGCACCCGATCGCCGGAGCGGATCGGCACGCCGCCCGCAGCTCCGCTGATGTTCGGCAGGAGCTGCGGTCCCATGATCCGCTGCTCGGCGGCGCGCTTGCCGTACTCGCCGGAGGTCATCTTGTAGGTGAGCGCGGTGTATGCCTTGCGGAAGCTGTGCACTTCGGTATGCGGCGCCGCGCCGTCGTCGCGCACGCGGATCTTCTCGCGGCCGGCGTGATCGACCACCGAGATGGTCACCTTCTGCCCGTCCGAGCGGCACTGCGCGAGCGCCGCCGATGCCATCTGCAGCGCGGCATCGGTCGAGAGCGTGGCTTCGTTGACGACCGATTGCGCCGTGGCGGAGCCGGCGAGCGCCAGCGATGCGATCACTATCCCGGTAGCTTTCATCATTCCCTCCTCAATCGAGCTTGGCGCCGCTTTCCTTGACGAGCTTGGCCCACTTCGCGAGATCGGCGGCCATGAACTCGCGGAATTCAGGCGGGCTGTTGCCGACCGGCTCCGAGCCGTCGGCGACGATGCGCTCGCGCACATCGGGCTGCGCCAGCACGCGCAGCAGCGCCTCGTGCAGTCGCGTGACGATATTGCCCGGCAGGCCGGCGGGTCCGATGACGCCGTACCAGCCGACGAAGTCGTAGCCGGGCACCGCTTCCGCCACCGCGGGTATGTCCGGCAGCGCGGCGACGCGCTGCGGCGTCGTGACGGCAAGCGCGCGCAGCTTGCCCGAGCGCACGTGCGGCTGCGCCGCCTGGATGCCGGCGAAGTTGTAGTCGTAGCGTCCACCGAGCAGATCGACCAGCGCCGGCCCGCTGCCCTTGTACGGGATGTGCTGCGCTCTTACGCCGGTCATGTGCTTGTAGAGCTCGCCCGCGAGATGCCCGCCGCTGCCCAGGCCCGCCGAGCCGTAGTTCAACTCGCCCGGGCGGCTCTTGGTCCACTCGACGAACTCCTGCAGCGTGCGCGGCGGCGATGAAGGGTTGATCACCAGCAAGAGTCCCGCCCGGGTGAGCTGCGTGATCGGCGTGAAGTCATTCACCGGGTGATACGGCAGGTTCGGATTGAGCGCGGCGTTGATGGTGTGCTGGTGGTAGGCGAGCAGCAGCGTATAGCCGTCGGGCGCCGCCTTCGCCGTCATGTCGCCGCCAATCACGCCCGAGGCGCTGGCGCGGTTGTCGACGATCACCTGCTGCTTGAAGATCTCCGAGAGCCTGGCGCCGAAGAGGCGCGCCAGCAGATCGGTGGTGCCGCCCTGGGCCGCCGGCGTGATCAGGCGAAGCGTCCGGTTGGGATAGTCCTGCGCTTGCGCGATGCCTGCGGCGAGCAGGCCCAAGACCCACAGCCCGCGCCACCTCATGGGGAGAACCTTTGCCCGGCTCGCATTCGAGCTAGTTTACGGCCAGGTAGGCCTTCTCGAGCGAGCCGTCGGCGGCGATTTCACGCGCCGCACCCGAGGCGACGATGCGCCCGCCTTCGATGACATAGGCGCGATCGGCGAGCGCGAGGGCGAGTCCCGCCATCTGGTCGACGAGCAGGATCGTCGCCGACTCGGCGCGCAGCCGGTCGAGCGC
>DASWER010000017.1:0-2228 GCA_036394655.1 Burkholderiales bacterium | reverse complement strand
CGAGATCGGTGTTCAGCTTCTGCACGATCGGCGCCGGCGTGCCCGCGGGCGCGAGGAAGCCGGCCCAGGCCGCATAGTCGAAGCCGGCGACGCCGGCTTCCTGCATCGTCGGCAGCTCCGGCATCGCGCTCGAGCGCCGCGCGCTGCCGATGGCCAGCGCGCGGATGCGTCCCGCCTTGATGTGCTGCGGAGCGTTCGAGAGGCCGGTGAACATCATGGGAATCTGACCGGCGACCACGTCGTTGAAGGCGGGCGCGAGTCCCTTGTAAGGCACATGAACCAGATCGATGCCAGCCGCCTGCTTGAACATTTCCATCGGCACGTGCTGAGCGCTGCCGTTTCCGCCCGAGGCGTAGTGCAGGCGCCCCGGGTTCGTCTTGGCGTAGTCGATCAGCTCCCTCACCGAGGTAAACGGCTGCCCTGAGTGCACGACCAGGATGACGGGGATGGAAGCCGCCAGCGTGATCGGCGCGAAGTCGCGCAGCGGGTCGTAGGGCAGCTTCGGATAGAGCGCCGGGCTGGTCGCCAGCGCCGCGTCATTCGTGAGGAGCAGCGTATAGCCGTCGGGTGGCGCCTTTGCCGCGGCTTCGGTGCCGATGATGCCGTTCGCGCCGACGCGGTTGTCGACCACCACCTGCTGGCCCCAGAGCTCGCCCAGCTTCTGCGCCGGGATGCGCGCCAGCGTATCCACCGCGCTGCCCGCCGAGAGCGGTACGATGAGGCGCACCGGCTTATCGGGATACGTTTGCGCCGCGGCTTGCAGCGTAGCGACGAGAAGGATTGAAAGCACGGCAATGCGCATAGCGATCCCCGACGATTATCAGGACATCGTGCACCGGCTGCGGTGCTACGAGCTGCTGCGAGGCCATGACGTTATCCGCTTCAAGGAGCCGGCGCGCACCCTGGATGAACTGGCGGAACGCTTGCGCGGTGCGCAGGTCGTGGTGGCGATCCGCGAGCGCGTGGCGTTCCCGCGCGCGCTGCTCGAGCGCCTGGCGCCGCAGCTCAAGCTGATCTCGCTGGTCGGCCGGCATTCCGCCGTCATCGACTTCGAGGCCTGCAAGGCGCTCGGCATCCGCGTCGCGCACGGCAGTGCCGCTTCGCCGGTGGCGCCGGCCGAGCTTACCGTCGCGCTGATCCTCGCCTCGCGGCGCAACGTCGTGATCGAAGCCGGGCGCATGCAGCGCGGCGAGCTGCCGGCAACGATGTCGCATCGCCTGCGCGGCGGCACGCTCGGCATCTACGGCCTGGGCACCATCGGTGCGCTGGTGGCGCCGCTCGGCCCGGCGCTCGGCATGCGCGTGCTGGTGTGGGGACGCGCCAAATCCCTGGACGCGGCGCGGCAGGCTGGCTATGACGTCGCCGCGAGCAAGGCCGAGCTGTTCGCGCAATCCGATGTGCTGTCGCTGCACCTGCGGCTCAACGCCGAGACGCGCGGCGCGGTGACCGCGGAGGACCTGGCGCGCATGAAGCCCACGGCGCTGTTCGTCAACACGGCGCGCGCCGAGCTGGTGCGGCCTGGCGCGCTGCTTGGCGCGCTCAAGCTGGGCCGGCCGGGCTTTGCCGCGCTGGATGTCTACGAGGAGGAGCCGCTGCCGAAGGAGCATCCGCTGCTGCAGCTGCCGAACGTGCTGTGCACGCCGCACGCCGGCTGGGCGGAGTTCGAAACCTTCGAGACCTACTTCGGCGAGGCGCTCGAGAACGTCGCGCGCTACGCGCGTGGGGAGCTCTAGTCAGCCGCGGCGCTTCTGCTGCGCCAGCCAGATCACCAGGTCCCAGGCGTTGTGGATGCCGCTGACAAGCAGCAGCATCGTGGTGAACGCAAGCATCAGTGCGCCGTATTCGGCGGACTGCCAGATGCCGACGGCGGCGACGATCAGGAGCAGGTAGCCCAGATACGGCAGCCCGATGAAGAAGATCCAGTCCTCGGCGTCCATCTCCGGCGGCCGGCCCTCGATGCCGTGAACGAAGTAGTGATGGCCGCGGGTCCAGGCGAGGTAAGCCACGCCGGCGATGCCGGTGGTCGCGAGCAGCACGGCCAGCGAGCGCAGCGAAAGATGCGGCACCAGGAGCAGCGCCGAGACGATGAACGCGGTCGCGAAGAACACCATCGTCGGCGTGACGAACGCGCGCACGCCCGATGTCGGGCGCTCCGCGATGGTATCGGGATTGATGGAGATCACCACGCCCATCAGGCCGGTCAGCGCGGCGGCCGACGTGCCGAGAAG
>DASWER010000016.1:0-3509 GCA_036394655.1 Burkholderiales bacterium | reverse complement strand
GTCGTGAAGCGCTTCCCGAATGCGCAGATGGGCCCGACCCCGCAGCACTACGACTTCGCGCGCACCGGCCAGGCCGAGGCGTCGTGGTTCCTGCACGGCGGCACGCCGGGGCGCTTTCCGCTCACCGAGATCATCAACCTGCCCTTCATGGTCGGCAGCTCGGAGATCGGCACCAAGGTGCTGAACGATGCCGAGCTGCGCTCGAAATACCTCGACGCCGAGCATAAGGGTCTGAAGATTTTGCTGCTCTTCACCCACCAGCCCGGCGGCCCGCATACGACGAAGAAGGCCATCCGAAGTCTCGAGGATTTCAAGGGCATGCGGTTGCGCTTCGCCTCGCCCACCGTGCGCGACCTGGTCGGCGCCTTGGGCGCAACGCCCGTCGGCGTGCCGCCCACCGAGATTGCCGAGCAGCTCTCCAAGGGCACCATCGACGGCGCGTTCATGGATTACGGCGGCGTTGGCATCGGCTTCAAGCTCGGCGGCATCGTGAAATACTCGACCGAGCTCTACGCCTATGTGACGAGCTTCGGCCTCGGCCTCAACGAGGAGTTCTGGAACAAGCTGCCCGCGGACCTGAAGAAGCTGATCACCGACAGCACCACGGGCAAGGAAGCCGAGGTCGGCCGCGCCTGGGATGCGCTCGACGTGCCCGGCAAAAAGGCCGTGATTGACGGCGGCGGCGAAGCGATCCGTTTCCCGGCCGCGGAGATGGGCAAGGTGCACAAGATCGGCGCCGAGGTCTCCGAGGCGAAGATCAAGGAGTACGAGGGCAAGGGCATGCCGGCGCGCGCCGTCTACACCATGATGCGCACGCTCTCCGAGAAGCACGCCAAGACCTCCAAGAACTTCTGGAACTGAAGCGCTGGCGTAGTCTCATCGCCACGGCCTGCGGCGCCGCCGCCGGCCTGTTCCTCGTGGTGATGATGCTGCTCACGGTCGCCGACGTCGTGCTGCGCGCCGTAGCAAACCAGCCGATCCGCGGCATGTTCGAGATCGTCGAGCTGCTGCTCGCCTGCACCTTCTTCCTCGCGCTGCCGGCGGTGTTCCTGCGCGACGAGCACCTGGTGGTCGACGTCATCGATCCGCTCGCGCCGCGCTGGGTGCCGCTCTTGCGCCGCAGCGCCGAAATCATCGCCATCCCGGTGCTTGGGCTGATGGCGTGGGAGGGCTGGAAGGCGGCGCAGGAGACGCTCGTGTTCCACGACGTCACCTCCGACCTCTCGATCCACCGCATCCTCTACTGGATCCCGGTGCTCTTCGGTCTCGTCGGCGGCGCGGCTGCCGCCGTAGTGATGCTCTTCCCCAAGAACGAAAAGTGAGCGTCGGCCTGATCGGCGTGCTGGGCGTGGCGCTGCTCCTCTTGCTGATCTTCGCGCGCGTGCCGATCGCCATTTCGCTCGCGGCCAGCGGCCTGCTCGGCTACGCGGCACTCGATGGCTGGGCCCCGGCGCTCAAGATGTTCGGGCGCGTGCCGTTCACGCTGGCGAGCGCCTATTCGCTCTCCGTGATCCCACTCTTCATCCTCATGGGCGCCGTGGCCGCGCGCGGCAATATGGCCAAGGAGCTGTTCGACGCCGCCAATGGCTTGTTCGCCGGGGTGCGCGGCGCGCTCGCCAACGCCACCATCGGCTCCTGCGCGTTATTCGGCGCGATCTGCGGTTCGTCGATCGCCACGGCGGCGACCTTCTCCAAGGTGGCGATCCCGGAAATGCGCCGCCACGGCTACGACGCCGCATTCGCTGCCGGTGCGGTGGCGAGCGCGGGCACGCTCGACGTGCTGATCCCGCCGTCGGTGCTGCTGGCGATCTACGCCATCGTCGCCGAGCAGTCGCTGCCGAAACTCTACGCCGCCGCTTTCGTCCCCGGATTCGTGCTGGCCGGCCTATACGTCCTCGCGGTGTGGGCTGTGGCATGGCTGCGGCCACAGTGGGTGCCGAAAGTCCCCGGCATGCCGCTCGCCGCGCGGCTGCGCGCGGCGCTCGGCATGTGGAAGCTCGCGGTGCTGTTCTTCTTTGCGGTCTTCGGCATCTACCTCGGCTGGTTCTCGCCAACCGAGGCGGCCGCGGTGGCGGCCTTTGTTGCCATCCTGATCGCCATGCTCACGCGCCAGATGGGATGGCGCGGGCTGTGGGACGCCGTGCTCGAAACGGCGTTCACCACCGCGGCGATTTTCTTCATCGTGGTGGGCGCTTTCATCTTCTCGCGCTTCATCGTCCTCACGCAGGTTCCGGCCGAGCTCGCCGGCTGGGTGAAGCAGGCCAACCTCGGCCCGGCGTGGATCCTGTTCGCGGTGATGATGCTGTACCTGCTGCTCGGCACTTTTCTCGACGAGGTCAGCACCATCCTGATCAGCGTGCCGGTGACCCTGCCGCTGGTGCTCGGCCTGGGCTACGACGGCATCTGGTTCGGCATCTTCGTCACCGTGATGTGCACCATCGGCCTGATCAGCCCGCCCACCGGCATGACGGTGTTCGTGATCCAGGCGCAGCATCCGGAGATCCCGGTGGCGCGCATTTACCTTGGCACGCTGCCCTTCCTGGTGGCCGACCTGGTGCTGGTGGCGATTCTGGTGGTGCTGCCAGGCCTCGTATCCTGGCTGCCCACCATGCTCAAGATCTGATGCGTGCGTAGATCGGCGTGAAGTCGGGCGCCGTCTCGCGCATCAGCTGCTCGAACGAATCGATCACGAAGTACGTGTCCTGATAGCGGTCGATCTGGTAGGCGGTGCGCATCGCACGCTCGAGATCGAACGGCGGGCGCTGCGGCCGCGGATCGTCCACGCAGTACGCCAGCTCCCCGCCGGAGGACAGCAAGCCCGCGCCATAGGCGCGTACGCCGGCGGGGGTGTTCATCAGCCCGAATTCGATCGTGAACCAGTAAAGCCGCGCCAGCATCTTCACCGCATCGAGCCGCATCGCCTTCAGGCCGCCTTTGCCGTACTCGTGCAGGTGATCGGCATAGACGCGATCAAACAAGAGCGGCACATGGCCGAAGAAGTCGTGGAACACGTCGGGCTCGACGATGTAGTCGAACTCCTCCGGCCGGCGCAGCCACACCGTGACCGGGAAGCGCCGGTTGGCAAGCTGCGTGAAGAACGCATCGTCCGGAATCAAGCCGGGGACGGCGACGATTTCCCAGCCGGTTTTCGCTCTGAGTTTTTTTGAAACCTGATCGAAGCGCGGGATCTCGCGCGCCGAATCCAGGCCGGCGATGGCGTCGATCCACTCAGGACAGGCATAGCGCGGCACCAGCTTCG
Source organism: Burkholderiales bacterium (assembly GCA_036394655.1). GTDB lineage: Bacteria > Pseudomonadota > Gammaproteobacteria > Burkholderiales > SG8-39 > SCGC-AG-212-J23. The sequence goes on along the minus strand of DASWER010000016.1, from coordinate 250 downwards.
ACTGGCGCTCGAACAGGCGTCGATACAGCGCGTGCTCTTCTGGCGTATAGCTCGCCCAATCCTGCTCGACGGCGTAATCGGGTGCCGCGCGCGAGTAATCGCCGCGCAACTCTGCGGTCTTCATGCGGCGGGTTTCAGAACGCCGCGGCGCACCTGGTCGAGCTCCATCGACTCGAACAGCGCCCTGAAATTGCCTTCGCCGAAGCCTTCGTCGCCCTTGCGCTGGATGATCTCGAAGAAGATCGGGCCG
>DASWER010000015.1:0-5050 GCA_036394655.1 Burkholderiales bacterium | reverse complement strand
CCGTGGCGGAAGCACACCGGCGTCGTCCAGTGCACCTCGGCCGCGCTCGAGCCGACCGGCCGCAACCGCTCCTGAGACAGGCGCAGGCTCGCGCCCTTGCTGCAATCCAGCGCGACGTCCACCAGGGGCACGCCCGGCTGCTGCACGAAGCCGCGGAACACCTCGAGCGCCTCGCGGCTGCGGCCGGACGCCTCGCCGAGCGCGCGGAAGAAATCCGCGGAGGTCGCGGTGCCCCAGGCGTGGCGCTTGAGGAAGCTGCGCACGCCCTGGCGGAAGCGCTCCGGGGTGAAGCGCGCCTCGAACATCGAGAGCACCGCCGCGCCCTTGTTGTAGGTGATGGCATCGAAGGCGCCGAACAGATCGTTCTTCTCGAGCACCGGGTTGCGCACGCGCCGCGCACTCGCCAGGCGATCGAGCTCGAGCGCCGAGCGCCGCAGCCAGCCGACCGAGTTGCCGCGGTCCCACTCCGGCCGGAATGTCGCCGCGGCCTTGTCGCCCATCCAGGAGGCGAAGGCCTCATTCAGCCAGATGTCGTCCCACCAGGCGAGCGTCACCAGGTCGCCGAACCACATGTGGGCGAGCTCGTGCGCCCCGACGGCGGCATAGCGCCGCTGGAAGGCGAGCGTCTCCTCGCGCGGCGTCGCGAGCAGGAGCCGCCCGGCGTAGGTGACCACGCCGGGGTTTTCCATCGCGCCGAAGCCGACCGTCTGCGGAATGCTCACGCTGTCGAGCTTCTCGAACGGGTAGGGCATGCCGAAGTACTCCTCGAGGATCTCGAGCAGCCGCGGCGTCGATTCGATCGCGAAGCGCACCTCGGCGCCGCGCCCCTTGGGCGTGAAGTAGCGCAGCCTGGTGTGCTTCGCCCCCGCCGTGCCGCCGTCGATCACGTCGAACGGCCCGACCGCGAGCGCTACAAGGTAGCTCGGCAGCGGCTTAGTCGGCGCGAACTCATGCCGCGTCCAGCCGGCGCGCGCCGGCGCCGCGCTCGCGCGCGTCTCGGGCGTGTTGCTGACCACGACGTCGGCGGCGGGCGCGTCGATGGTGAGGCGCCACGGCGTCTTCCAGCCCGGCTCGTCGAAGCAGGGAAAGGCGCGCCGCGCCGAGATCGCCTCGAACTGCGACACCACGTACCACTCGCCGCCCTCCGGTTGCCGAAACAGGCCGCGCGTCGATACCGGTTCGAGGATGCCGGTGTAGCGGATGGTGGCGAGCGCCACGCCCGGAACGAAGTCCGCCCCGTTTGCCTGGAAGCCGACGAAATCCTCGCCGCCCGGCACGATCGTCACCGGGATCTTGCGGTTGCCCTGCTGGAACGCGGCGGACTCGATAGCGAGATTGGTGGCGTTCAGCCACAACAGCGGCGTCGCCCGGTTCACGCGCAGCGTGATGCGCACTTCGCCGCTGAAGCGCGCCTCGCGCGGATCGATGGCGAGGCTGGCGGCGTACTCGATCGGCGTCGCGACATCGCCGAGGCGAAACGCGGGGGGCTGTGGCGCTGCGTGCGCGAGGCTCGCGGCGAAAAGCGCCGCGATCCATAGGGATGGGATGGGCATGGGAGGGCAAGGATACTAAAATCGAGCGCTCTCTTTGGGAGGATTGCGCGTGCGAGCAGTGATTTTCTTGGCCATGCTGGCGGCGCTTGCCGCGCAAGCGCAGACACCACCGGCTCCCTTTCCGGCGCGCAACGTACCGGCGACGTTCCACGGCACGGTGGTCGACGATCCATACCGCGATCTCGAGGACATCAAGAATCCGGATGTCCTGGCCTGGGCGAAGAGCCAGGCCGATTACGCGCGCAGCCAGCTCGAATCGATCGCCGGGTACAAGGAACTGCGCGCCCGGCTGGCGCAGCTCGACGATTCCCGGGCCGCGGTCATCGGCGGGGTGCTGCGCGATGGCAAGGGCAACCTATTCTTCACTCGGCGCGGTGCCAAGGACAACACCTTCAAGCTCTATCGACGCGATGCCAATGCCGCCGAGACGCTGCTGATCGACCCGGACGACTGGCAGAAGCAAACCGGCAAGCCGCACGCGATCAATTACTTCTCGCCTTCGCCCAACGGCGAGCTGGTCGCCTTCGGCATTTCCGCGGCCGGCTCGGAAGAGGCGGCGATCTACGTCATGGAGACCGCGGCCGGGAAGCGCATCGGCGAGCCGATCAGCCGGGCGCAGTACCCGCGCATCAGCTGGCGACCCGACTCGCGCTCGTTCTTCTATTTGCGCGAGCAGGAAATGAAGCCGGGAATGCCGGCGACCCAGAAGTACCAGTACGAGCGTTCCTATTTGCACGTTGTCGGCACGCCGGAGACCAGCGATGTCGAGGTGGCCGGCGCCGCTCTAACTCCGCGCATGGAGGTACAGCCGGCCTATATCCCGTGGGTATTCGCGCTGCCGGGCTCGCGTTTCGCGGTCGCCCTGGTGGAGAACGGCGATCAGCGCGAGGTCGCCCTCTATACGGCTCCGCTGGTCACGGTGGGCAAGCCGGGAACGCCCTGGGTGAAGGTCTGCGACTTCTCGGACAAGGTGACCGACTGGACCGTGCACGGCGACGACATCTATCTGATGACCTACCGCGACAGCACTCGTTTCTCGGTGGTGCGCACGAGCCTCAGCGCGCCTGACCTCGCGAAGGCGAGCACGGTGCTGCCGGCATCGGACCGCGTCCTTGTCCGCGTCGCCGCCGCGAAGGACGCGCTGTATCTCGAGGCGCGCGACGGCAGCGTCAAGCGCCTGATGCGCAGGCCGTGGGGCGCGAGGGCCTCCGATGTGCCGCTGCCGCTCGAGGGCGCGGTGGGAATCATGGCGGGCCGTGCCGATGTCGACGGTGCCATCTTCGCCCTGGCGGCATGGACGCGCGCGCGAGAGATCTACGCGGTCGATCGCGCCGGCAAGGTGACCAACACCGGCCTGCAGCCGCTCGGCCCGTTCGACGCGCCGACCGGCCTCGTCACCACCGAAGTGAAAGTGAAGAGCCACGATGGCGCGATGGTGCCGCTCTCGATCATCCATCGCGCGGATGTGAAGCTCGACGGCTCGAATCCGACGCTCCTTTCCGGCTATGCCTCGTATGGCTTCACGGCGGAGCCGAACTACCAGCAAATGGGGCTCGCCTGGCTCGAACGCGGCGGCGTCTACGCGGTCGCCAATCCCCGCGGCAGCAGCGTCTATGGCTACGACTGGTACAAGGCCGGCCAGAAGACCAACAAGGCCAACACCTGGAAGGACTTCATCGCTTGCGCGGAATATCTGATCGCGCAGCAGTACACCAGCAACAAGAAGCTCGGCATCATCGGCGGCAGCGCGGGCGGCATCCTGGTCGGCCGCGCGATGACCGATCGTCCGGACCTCTTCGCGGTGGTGGTTCCCGTGGTGGGTGTGCTCGACGCGGTGCGTGCCGAAACCACCGCCAACGGCGTGCCCAACATCCCGGAGTTCGGCACCGTTACGAAGGAAGACGAGTTCCGCGGCCTGCTCGCGATGAGCAGCTACCACCACGTGAAGGACGGCACGCCTTATCCGGCGGTATTGCTGATCCACGGCATGAACGACCCGCGCGTCGACGCCTGGCAATCGGCCAAGATGGCGGCGCGACTGATGGCGTCGTCGACTTCCGGCAAGCCGATCCTGCTCGATCTCGACTTCGACGCCGGGCACGGCATGGGCAGCACCAAGCTGCAGCGGCAGCGCCAGGTGGCGGACTATTACGCCTTCCTCCTCTGGCAAACGGGACACCCGCAGTTCCAGCGGCACTGAAGCAGGGCAAGGTTCGCGCAAGGCGGCCATCACCGCGGAGTGATTAAGGCGCCGCCAATTTATTCACAGTCAAAAGGTGTCATACCGTCTAGATTCGCCGCGACTTAAGGGGATGGCGTCTGCCGGAAGCGAGTCAAGCGAGTTCGTTCGACAACCTGCTCAGCGAGAGCCGCGATCTCGTTTGCGAGCGGCTGCGCGCCGCCGTGGCCGCCATGCTCGACAAGGCCGATGAAGCGCTGGCGGCGCTCATCACCGCGACGCAGAACCGCGAAGCCCAGGAGCCCTATCAGGACGCGCGCAAGGTCATCGCCGCGGGGCGCGAGAAGCTCGAGACGGAATTCCACCAGGCCTACCTGACCGAGTTCCGCCAGCACACCAGCAAGGTGAAGGAAGCCGAGAGCTTCTCCGACGTGGATGCCTCGCTCACCCTGGTCGGCGAGGAGGACCTGGAGGAGACGCTCAAGTTCAAGGAGCTCGCCACCAAGGTGCGCAAATACTGCGACGAGGAGCTCGCCGCGCTCGACCAGCGCGTTGGCGTGCTGCTCGGCGATGCCAATCTCCAGGCCGAGAACAATCCGTTCAGCCCGGAGACGATCTGCGACGCCTACCAACAGGCCTGCCACGCGCTCGAAACCAGCATGAAGGTGCGCACCGTGCTGCGCAAGCTGTTCGACGACCACGTGGTCGACGCGGTGCGCGCGATCTACAAGGACGTGAACGCTCTGCTCGTCAAGAACTCGATCCTGCCGAAGATCCGCTACGGCGCGAAGAAGTCCGCCGACAAGGCGAAAGCCGCCGGCGGCAAGGCGGGCGCCGCCGCGGCGAAGGACGACGACAACAAGGCCGCCGAGCCGGCGGAAGGCGGCGCCGCGGCCGAGCAGAACCTCTTTTCGCTGTTGCAGAACCTGGTCGGCGGGGCCGGCGGGGGCGGCGGGCCGGGCGGAGGCGTCGCGCTGCCGCCCGGAGCGGTGATCCTGCAAGGCGCGGAGCTTCTCGGGTCGCTGACCAAGCTGCAAAAGGGCGACGCGAGCGGTCTCCCGGGCGGCCTGCCGGCCGAGGCCGCGGCCTCGATGAGCGCCGCGATGAGCGCCGGAACCACCAACGTCCTGCGCGAGCTGAAGACCTCGAGCTTCGGTGCGGGCCTCGTGCAGATGGATGCGACGACGCTCGACATCGTGTCGATGCTGTTCGATCAGCTGTTCGATGATCCGAAGATTCCCGCGGGCCTGAAGGGGCTCATCGGGCGCCTGCAGATCCCGCTGCTCAAGGTGGCGATCGCCGACAAGTCGTTCTTCGC
>DASWER010000014.1:0-4542 GCA_036394655.1 Burkholderiales bacterium | reverse complement strand
GCTCTACCCGGCGGGCGCCACCACGCACTCCGACGCCGGCGTCACGCGCCTGTCGCGCTGCTTCCACACGCTCGAGAAGATGGAGGAGGTCGGGCTGCCGCTCCTGGTGCACGGCGAATCGACCGACCCTGCGATCGACGTCTTCGACCGCGAGAAGGCGTTCATCGAGGAGACGCTCGGGCCGACGCTCGAGCGCTTCCCGCAGCTGAAAGTCGTGCTCGAGCACGTCACCACGCGCGATGCCGTGCAGTACGTGGAAGTCACCGGCGCGAACGTCGCCGCGACCATCACCGCGCACCACCTGCTCATGAACCGCAACGCGCTCTTCATGGGCGGCATCCGGCCGCATCACTACTGCCTGCCGGTGCTCAAGCGCGAGGAGCACCGCGAGGCGCTGGTCGAGGCGGCCACCTCGGGCAATCCCAAGTTCTTCCTCGGCACCGACAGCGCGCCGCATGCGCGCAGCGCGAAGGAAGCCGGCTGCGGCTGCGCCGGCATCTACACCGCGCACGCCGCGATCGAGCTCTACGCCATCGCCTTCGAGGAGGCCGGCGCGCTCGACCGGCTCGAGGCCTTCGCCTCGGAGCACGGCGCGCAGTTCTACGGCTTGCCGCGCAACCGCGGCAGCATCACGCTGGTACGCGAGGACTGGACCGTGCCGGAAACGCTGGCCTTCGGCGGCGAGCCGCTGGTGCCGCTGCGCGCCGGCGAAACGATCCCCTGGAAGCTCGCCTAAGTCACCCGATCTACGCGCCGCTCGCGCCGTGGCTGAAGCTCGGCCGCTCGCTCGACACGCTCAATGCGGCTGCCGCGGATATCCGCACGGAAAGCGGCCGCCCGATCCGCTTCGTGCCACCGACCGGCGCGCGCGGGCCGTATGAGCTGCGGGTACACGAGACCGGCCGCATCGAGACGCGTGCCGACAACTTGCACGACTGGTTCAACGCGCTCTGCTGGCTCGCCTTTCCACGCACCAAGGCGCGCATCAACGCGATGCACGCGGCAGCGATTCCGGCCGAGCAAGGCCGCCGCGGCCGGCTGCGCGATCTCCTGACGATCTTCGACGAAGGCGGCGCGGTGGTCGTGTGCGCCGATGCCGAGCTGCTCCGCCTCGTCCGGGAAATGCGCTGGAAGCAGCTCTTCTGGACGCAGCGAGAGCGCGTCCGGCGGTCGATGCGCTTCGTGGTGCTCGGCCACGCCGTGCTCGAGCAGGCGCTCGAGCCGCGGCCCGGCATCACCTGCAAGGCACTGTTCGCTTCACCCGGCCGGGATGCCGACGCGCAGGCCGCCGAGTGGCTGGCTCAAGTCACTCCAGAGGCAAGCCCGCGCGACCTGGCGCCGCTGCCGGTGTTCGGCTATCCGGGCTGGGCGGATAACGACAGCGCTGCGTTCTACGACGACGAGCGCTATTTCCGTCCTCAGGGAAAGGCCGGGTAGCGCGTCTCCTGAGCCGAGAGCACGATCTCGGGATGGCGCGAGGCGACGATCTGGCGGACGCGCTCGAGTTCCGCGAAAGGCAGGTCGAGGATCAGCAGCACCTTGCCGCGTCCGATTTCCTCGTTGAAATGCTTCAGGCGCGAGTTCGGCACGGCGATCGCCGCCATGGTTCCCAACCAGAGACCGAGCAGCGCGCCGAGGATGGTGGCGATGAGCGCGGCGCCGAGGCCCGGCTGCGCGCCCGCGGGCGGGTAGTTGACGATCACCGAGCCGAGCACCACGCCGCCGAGCAAGCCCAGCGCGAGCCCGATGCCGGCGCCGCGCACGAGGTCGGTCTTGAACAGGTAGCCGGCTTCGTGAAGCTCGCCCAGATCGGTGCCGCGCCTGGCGAGGAAGTGCATGCGACGGTCCTCGACGCGGGCCAGCAGCAGATCGTTCGCGGTGCGGGTCGCGCTGGCGACGTCGGGAAGCAGAAAGTAGAGCCGCCTCTTCATGGTCCACCTCCAGAGGGTTTATAGGCTCTGCCTCAGAGCGTAAAATTGCAAGCGGGAGTCGGCCAGGCAGCCGCTGTTCACGTGCAGGTCGTGCGCAGAGGAAAGTCCGGGCTCCGCAGAGCGGGATGCAGGGTAACGCCCTGGCACGGTAACGTGACGAAGAGGGCCACAGAGACGAGTCCTCGGGCTGCAAAGTCTGAGGGGTGAAACGCGGCAACCTCCATCCGGAGCAACACCAAATAGGCAAGCGCGGTGGTGTAACAGCCACTTCGGCCGGCTCGGCCGAGGCTTGCGGGTAGGTGGCTAGAGCCCGGGGGTAATCCCGGGCCCAGAGGAATGGCTGCCGGCCCCGTCCGGGTTCGCCCGGCCGGGGTCACAGAACCCGGCTTATCGGCCGTCTCCCGCTGTTTTTATCCTTGCTTCCGGTAATTCCAGGCGGAATAATCGGCGGCAGGGGGGACCGAAAACGGCGTGCCTGGGGAGGCCGCCGATACGCCATGCAAGACCGGCTCAACCAGAACGACGTCACCAACCGCATCAACGTCGAGAACCCGGCCAAGGTTCGCGAAGCCGTGCTGCGGCTATTCGCCGGCCGCTATCCGGGCGCCGATTTCGCCCCGCTCGAGCGTGCCTTCGACGACTTCCACGCCCTCTTCGAAGGACGCTATCCGGGCTATCTCGCCTGCGACACGCTCTACCACGACATCCGCCATTCGCTCGACATGACGCTCGCGATGGCGCGCCTGGTCGACGGCCACGACCGCAGCTGCGCGCCTTCCAATCGCCTCGGCGCGCGGCGCGCGGTGATGGGCATCCTCATCGCCCTGCTGCATGACTCGGGCTACCTGAAGCGCAGCTCGGAGGCGGCGGTCGAGAACGGCGCCATCTTCACCAAGGTGCATGTCAGCCGCAGCGCCGACTTCATCCTTTCCTACCTGCCGAAGGTCGGCTTCGCCGCCGAGGCGCCGCTCGCCTCACGCCTGGTGCACTTCACCGGCTACGAGATGGATGTCGACGAGATCCGCGCCGACGACCCGCGCGACCGCATGCTGGGCTGCATGGTCGGCACCGCCGACCTCATCGGCCAGATGTCGGATCGCATGTACCTCGAGAAGGTGCGCGAGTTCCTCTACGAGGAGTTCGTCTGGGCCAAGATCGCGCGCGAGCAGCTCGCCGACGGCCGCGAGATCGTGCGCTACAGCTCGCCCGACGACCTGATCATCAAGACGCCGGGCTTCTACGAATACGTGGCGCGCACGCGCATCCAGAACAAGCTCGGCGGCGCCGACCGCTACGCCGAGTCGCATTTCGATGGCCCCAGCCTCTACCAGTCTGAAATCGAGCGCAACATGGATTTCCTGCGCGAGACCATCGAGACCGCGGACTTGAACCGGCTGCGTCGCTACTGCTATTCCATGTCGGCCCGCGCCCGCCATGTCGCCGTGGCGTGACACTTGTTGGCGGCGGTGAATGATGGCAGAACGATCCCATGAGCATTGATTCCGGACGGCGCGAACCCGCCCCCGCTCTTTTCCGCCTGCTGGCCGACAGCGCGATGGCGCGCGCGGCGCTCGGCGCCTGCGGCTTTCCGATCGCGATTCTCGACGCGGCGGCGCCGGCGCGGCCGATCAGCTACGTGAATCCGGCGTTCGATGCCTTCTTCGGCTGCCGCGCCGGCGAGGCCATCGGCCGCGGCCTGGGCGCGGTGGTGTTCCGCGGCGACGAGGCGCAGGTGCATCGCATGCTCGCCGAGTCCGCTGCGCGGCGCACGGTGAAGGCCTGGACCAAGGACGGCACGCTGCGCCATGTCGAGCTGACGCTCGACGCGGTACGCAGCGCCGAGGGCCGCATCACGCACTGGGTGCTGGCCTTCTCCGATCGCAGCGAGCTCGAGCGCCTGCGCGCCGAGCTCGAGTCCCTGCGCACCCTCGCCGCGGCCGCCTAGGCCGTCTTCGACTCCAGCCAGCGCGCGGTACGCAACAGCCGCGCATCGAAGTTGCGTCGTCCCACGAGTTGCACACCGAGCGGCATGCCGTTCGCGCCCTGCATCAGCGGCAGCGTCACCGCCGGCAGACCGAGCAGCGTCCACAGCACGCAGAACGCCGGGTCGCCGGTCGCGCCGAGGCCTTTAGGCGCGGTGCCGAGCGCGGGCGGCGTGAGGATCGCGTCGTAGCGCTCCATGAAAAGCTCGTCGAAGCTCTCTACCACCGGCGGTACGGCTCGCAGCGCGCGCTGGTAGTCGAAAGCGCGCGCCTCGCGGCCGCGCTCCATTAGCCCGCGCAGGCGCTCGGAGAGCTTTTCCTTGCCGGCGTCCCACAGGGGGGCAAGGTTCGCGGCCATCTCTGCTTCCATGATCGTGCGCTGCCAATCCCAGGCGTCGCGCGCCGACGGGAAGAGCTCGACTTCCTCGACGCGATCGCCGAGCGTCTCGACGAGCTCTGCGTAGGCTTCTTTCGCGTCGGCATCGACACGCTCCCAGTGCGGCGTCTTGATGAACGCGAACATCGGCGCGATCGGCGGCTCCTCGTGCAGCACCGCCGAGAACGGCACGCGGGCGCGCGGCCGCGTGTCGGGATCGCCCTCGTCGTAGCCGACCAGCTCTTCGGCGAGC
>DASWER010000013.1:0-2572 GCA_036394655.1 Burkholderiales bacterium | reverse complement strand
GATGGTCCCACCGTCGGACTTTTCGTATTCGAAGTGCGTGATGAAGGCCGGCATGATCTGGGACGAGGTCGAGCGCGCGGGACTCCCCGGCGTGCAGGGCGTCTGGGTGCACGAGCCGGGCTGCGCACGCATGTTCAACGTGATCTCGATCAAGCAGGCCTACGCCGGCCACGCGCGGCAGGCGATGCACCTCGCCGCGAGCTGCCAGTCGGGCTCCTATCTCGGCCGCTTCGTCGTGGTGGTCGATGACGACATCGATCCCGCGAATCTCGAGCAGGTGCTGTGGGCGATGTGCACACGCTGCGACCCGGTAGAGGACATCGACTTCATCCGCCGCGCCTGGAGCGGGCCGCTCGACCCGCGCCTGCCGAAGGGCGTTACCGCAAACTCGCGCGGGCTGATCGACGCCTGCCGGCCTTACGAGATGCTCAAGGATTTCCCGCCGGTCGTAAAAGCTTCCGCCGAGCTGCGCGACAAGGTGGCGCGCAAGTTCAGCCAGTACCTGAAGAAATAATCCATGCGGCGACTCGCGCTTGCGCTATGCCTGATGTTCAGCCTGGCGCATGCGCAGGAGCCGTATCCGAGCCGCGGCGTCCGGCTGGTGATCGACACTTCGCCGGGCGGCGTCACCGATATCCTCGGACGCCTGGTGGCCGAAGCACTGTCGCAGAAGTTCTCCCAGAGTGTGGTCGTCGACAACAAGCCCGGCGCCTCGGGCAATCTCGCGATCGACTTCCTGGTGCGCGCACCCGCCGACGGCTACACGCTGATGATCGCCTCCGGCGGCGGCCTGGTGGTGAAGCCGTTCCTCGAGCGCGGCCTCGCGTTCGACGTAATGAACGATCTCATGCCGGTGTTCAACGTCGCGCAGACGCCGCACATCCTGGTCGTGCCGGCGTCAGTGCCGGCGAAGGATGTCGGCGAATTCATCGCCTTTGCCAAGGCGCGACCCAGTGAGCTGCATTACGGTTCGGCGGGCATCGGCAGCCCGCCGCACCTCTCGATGGAGCTCTTCGCCAGGGTCGCCGGGCTCAAGATGGTGCATGTGCCGTACAAAGGCGTCGGCGGCGCGCTGCCGGATCTGCTCGCCGGGCGCGTGCAGGTCATGTCGATGGCGCTCGGCTCGGCGCGGCCCTATTTGAAGGACGGCCGGCTGCGCCCGCTCGCCACGGGCGCCAAGAAAAGGCTGGGCGGCCTGCCCGACGTGCCGACGTCGGCGGAGGTCGGCCTGTCGGGCTGGGAGATGACGGCATGGTTCGGCGTGTTTGCGCCGCGCGGCACGTCCGCGGATATCGTGCGCATGGTGAACGAGAAGCTCCAGGGCATGCTCGAGGAGCCGAAGACCGCGCAGCGGCTCTTCGAGATCGGCGCCGATCCGATCGGCGGCTCGGCCGAGTCGTTCGCCGAGCGCTATCGCGCCGACTACCGGATGTGGGGACAATTCATCCGCGAAACCGGCATCAAGCAGGAGTGAGGCAATGATCAAGACGAAATTCATCTCGCACGGCACGCTCGGCTCGAAGGATCTGGAGGCGACGCGCCGGTTCTACCAGGAATTCCTCGGCCTCGAGGTGGTGCGCACCAGCCCGGTATCGCTCATGATTCGGCGCGGCGGCCAGCACGTGTACGCCGTCGTGCTCACCAAGAACAAGGAACGCATGCCGCGCTGCTATCACAACGGCGTCGACGTCGAGAACGACGCCGAGGTCGATGCCGCCTGGCGCCTTTGCAACGAGCAGGCGGCGAAATGGGGCCTGCACGAGATCACCAAGCCTTCGGAACGCCACGGCACCTACAGCTTCCTTTTCTGGGACGGCGACGACAACGCCTGGGAAGTGCTTTCCAACCCGAAGGGCGGCTACACCTGGATCTTCGAGCAGGGCGATCTCGAGGGCCGCGGGCATTTCGCCAAAGATTTTCGCGACAAGCTTCCGACCACGGAGAAATCATGATCGCCATCACGCAGACCGAGATCGATCAGCAGGTGTTCTCGCTTTACGACGAGTATTGCCACGGCCGCATCGAGCGGCGCGAGTTCCTGAAGCGCGCCGGCGCGCTCGGCGCGCTGGGCTTTGCGATCTCGCTCTTGCCCGACTATGCGCGCGCGCAGACGATTTCCTTCACCGACACGCGCATCAAGGCGCAGTACGTGACCTATCCCTCGCCGGGCGGCAACGCCGCCAGCATGCGCGGCTACCTCGTGCATCCGACGGGGCAGGGGCCGTTTCCCGCCGTACTGGTGGTGCACGAGAACCGCGGGCTCAATCCGTACATCGAGGACGTGGCGCGCCGCGCGGCGGTCGAGGGCTTCATCGCGCTGGCACCCGATGGCCTCGCGCCTCTGGGCGGCTATCCGGGCAATGACGATGACGGGCGCGACATGCAGGCGAAGCTCGACCAGGCGAAGCTGCGCACCGACATGCTCAACGGCGCGAAATTCCTGAAAGCGCAGAAACTGTCCACGGGCAAGCTCGGCGTCACCGGCTTCTGCTGGGGCGGCGGCACCACCAACTGGCTCGCCACAACGCTCGGTGCCGACATGCACGCGGGCGCGCCGTTCTATGGCGCGGCG
>DASWER010000012.1:0-2767 GCA_036394655.1 Burkholderiales bacterium | reverse complement strand
AGCAGCAGGTTCATTCGCCTTGTCCTTCCCCAAGTAATCGCGCAAAGATAATCCAAGATCGGCCTGCGGCACGCCGGCCGCATCGGCATCGAAGATGAACGCGCGGTACACGTCGGCGATGCGGATGCTCGCCGCATCGCGCGCCAGCACCCAGGCGTCGCGCTCGGTGCGGGCGGCCCAGCCGTGCGCCGCCGCGCGCACCAGGATCTGCTCGCAGCGGTCGGGCAGGATGCGCAGCTCGCGTGCGAGCGTATTGAGCGGCACCACGCGTCCCTCCTCATGCGCCCGCGCGAGCGCGCTCAGCACGCCGAGCGCTTCGACGAACTCCTCGCCGGGCACGCGGTGGCGCTCCGGCTTGGCGCTGAACACCGGCAGCACGGCGGTGAAGATCGCGCCGGTGAGCACCACCACCCACGACAGATACAACCAGATGAGGAAAATCGGGATCGTGGCGAAGGCGCCGTAGATCAGCGTGTAGGTCGGCACCCTGGTCAGATAGATCGCGAAGCCGCGCTTCGCGATCTCGAACGCGATGCCCGCGAGCACGCCGCCGAGCAGCGCATGGCGCCAGTCGACGCGGCGCGCCGGCACCACGCCGTAGAGCAGCGTGAGCGCCACGCAGGTCAGCACGAAGGGCACCAGGCCGAGCATCGCCTCGGCGACAAGGTCGTTGAGCTGCAAGGCGCCGAGCGAATGGCGCAGCGCCACGTAGGTGCCCGACAGGCTCGCGCCGATGAGCAGCGGCCCGAGGGTGATCACCGCCCAGTAGATGTAGATGTTCTGCAGGATGCTGCGCCGCCGCTGCACGCGGAAAATGCGGTTGAGCGCGTTGTCGACCGTCAGCATCAGCATCACCGCGGTCACCACGAAGCCGGCGATGCCGATCGCCGTCAGGCGCCCCGCGTTTTGCGTGAACGAGTTGATCTGGTCGATGATGCTGTCGACCGCCGGCGTCTCGGGCAGCACGTTCTCGAGGATGAACAGCTGCAGCGAGCCGATCCACTCGTCGAACACCGGGAACGCGGTGGTGATGGCGAGCGCCACGGTGAACAGCGGCACCAGCGAGAGCAGCGTGGTGTAGGTCAGGCTGCCGGCGGTCTGCGTCGCGCGCTCTTCGCGAAAGCGCGTCACCAGCGCGAGGAAGAACTCCCAGGCGGCGCGCAACTGCGGTCTCATCAATCCTTTTATCATACCGGCTCGCCATGCCGCGCGTCGTGTTCACCTCCCACCTGCAGCGCCACGTGCGCTGCGCCGAATCCGAAGTGGGCGGCGCGACCGTCGGCGCCGCGCTCGCCGCGGTGTTCAGCGCGCAGCCGCAGGTGCGCGGCTACGTGCTCGACGAGCAGGGCGAGCTGAGGAAGCATGTCTTCATCTTCGTCGACGGCCGGCGCGCCAGCCTCGGCGACGTGGTGCAAGGCGAGAGCTCGATCCACGTGCTGCAGGCGTTGACAGGAGGCTGAGCATGCCGCTCTACGTTGGTACGCGCAAAGGACTGTTCATCATCGACGACGGCCGCTGGACGATCGGCAAACCGCACTTCCTCGGCGATCCCGTGAGCGCCGTGCTGCCGCAGCGCGAGTCCATCCATGCAGCGCTGAACCTCGGCCATTTCGGCGTCAAGCTCCATCGCTCCGATAATCGCGGCGACACCTGGAACGAGGTCGCGGCTCCCGCTTACCCCACCAAGCCGGAAGGCAACGATGACAAGGTGCCCTGGAAGCTGGTGCAGGTCTGGACGCTCGAAGGCGCAGGCAACGATCTCTGGGCGGGCAGCATTCCCGGAGGCCTGTTCCGGTCCAGCGACCGCGGCGAGAGCTGGACGCTGGTGCGCTCGCTGTGGGATCGCAAGGAGCGCGCCGAATGGTTCGGCGGCGGCTACGACCAGCCCGGCATCCACTCGATCTGCCTCGACGGGAAAAAAGTGACCATCGCGATCTCCTGCGGCGGCACCTGGCAAAGCGCCGACGGCGGCGCGAGCTGGCAGCTCGCCGGCAAAGGCATGTACGCCGAATTCATGCCGCCCGAGCGCCGCGACGACCCCAACATCCAGGACGTGCACCGCCTCGCGCAGTGCGCCTCGCGACCCGACGTCTTTTGGGCGCAGCACCATAACGGCGTGTTCCGCTCGACCGATGGTGCGCGCAGCTTTCAGGAAATCAAGGCGGTGGCACCGTCGAAGTTCGGCTTCGCGGTCGCGGTGCACCCGAAGGACGCGAGCACCGCCTGGTTCGTGCCGGCAGTGAAGGACGAGTGTCGCGTGCCGGTCGATGCGAAGCTGGTGGTGGCGCGCACACGCGATGGGGGTAAGAGTTTTTCCGTCCTGGGCAAAGGCCTGCCGCAGGAAAATGCCTACCACCTGGTCTATCGGCACGGCCTCGACGTCGACGCGAGCGGCGAGCGCCTCGCCTTCGGCTCGACCACCGGCGGACTGTGGCTATCGGAGGACCAGGGCGATTCCTGGCGTTGTCTGTCGCAGCACCTGCCGCCGATCCATTGCGTGCGCTTCGGCTGACCGCGAGCGCGGCGCTGGTCGCGCTGATCGCGCTGTGCCTCGCGTGGGAGCTGTGGCTCGCGCCGCTGCGGCCGGGCGGCTCGCTGGTCGCACTGAAGGCGCTGCCGCTCGTGCTGCCGCTGCCGGGAATCCTGAGCGGCCGGCGCTACACCTTCCAGTGGTCGAGCATGCTGATCCTCGCCTACTTCGCCGAAGGCGCGACGCGCGCCTGGGCCGACGCCGGGCTCTCGCGAACGCTGGCGCTCGCCGAGGTCG
>DASWER010000011.1:0-4290 GCA_036394655.1 Burkholderiales bacterium | reverse complement strand
GAGCAGGTGAACGCCGAGGTGGCGGCGATGCGCGGGCGGCAGCCCGAGCGCGGTGCGCGAGTGGTGGCGCGGGCATGGACCGATCCTGCATACAAGTCGCGCTTGCTGACCAATGCCACGGCGGCGTGCGAGGAGCTCGGCCTGGAGATTCCCGGCCTGAGGCTGGTAGCGGTCGAGAACACGCCGCAGGTACATAACGCGATCGTGTGCACGCTGTGCTCGTGCTACCCGCGCGTGCTCCTTGGCATTCCGCCCGACTGGTACAAGTCGCGCAACTACCGCTCGCGCATGGTGCGCGAGCCCCGCACGGTGCTGGCGGAGTTCGGGCTGCAGATTCCCGAAGCAGTGCAGATCCGCGTGCACGACTCCACCGCCGACATGCGCTACCTGGTGCTGCCGATGCGGCCGAAAGGCACCGAAGGCTGGGACGAGGCGCGCCTTGCCGGCATCGTCACGCGCGACAGCATGATCGGCGTAGCGGTACCGACGGTTGGCTAAGCTCGCCCCGCTGGGCGCGGTGCCGCTGGGAGATTGCGCGGTCTACGTCGAGTTCTCGAAGACGCTCGACCTGGAAGTGAATTCGGCGGTGCAGCGGCTCGCGACCATGATCCACGGCCGCGCGCTGCCCTGGGTGCGCGACGTGGTGCCGGCGCTCGGCGGCCTGGCGATTCACTTCGATCCGGATCATGCGGAGCTCACCAGCGATGCCCTGACCACGGCGCTCAACACCGTGAGCGAATGCCTGAAAGCCGGATTGCCGAAGGCCGGCGACGTGCTGCGCACGGTCGAGGTACCGGTGTGCTACGAGTCCGAGTTCGCGCCCGATCTCGCCGAGGTGGCGGTCGCTTCGAAAATGACTGCCGAGGAGGCGGTGCAGCTGCACGCCGCAGCCGACTATCGCGTGCTGATGATCGGCTTCGCGCCGGGACATGCCTACATGGGCGGGCTCAGTCCGAAGCTCGCGGTACCGCGGCGCGCGGCGCCGCGCGCGATCGTGCCCGCAGGCTCGGTCGCGATCGCCAACGACCAAACGGTGATCTATCCCTACGCCATCTCCGGCGGCTGGAGCATCATCGGCCGCACGCCGCTCGCGGTGTTCGACGCCGATCGCCAGGAGCCGAGCCTGTTCGCCGCCGGCGATCGGGTGCGCTTCAAGCCGATCTCGCGCGCCGAATACCTCAAGCAGGCGAAATGAGCCTCCAGGTTCTCCGCCCAGGCCTGCTGATGACGGTGCAGGACATGGGGCGCCACGGCCACCAGCACGTCGGCCTTTGCCCCGGCGGCGCCATGGATCCGCTCGCGCTGACGCTCGCCAATGCGCTGGTCGGCAATCACGCCGGCGCGGCGGCGCTCGAGCTCACCGTGCTCGGCCCGGATCTGCAGTTCAAGCGCGAGACGCTGATCGCGCTGGTCGGTGCGGAGTTCGAGGCCGACATTCCGATCAACCGCCCGGTGCTGGTCGCCAGAGGCGCGCGCATCTCGGTGAGCCGCGCGGCACGCGGCGCGCGCGGCTATCTCGCGGTCGCCGGCGGTATCGCGGTCGACGAGGTGCTCGGCAGCCGCAGCACCTATCTGCCGGGCGGCTTCGGCGGCCTCGATGGCCGCGTGCTGAAGCGCGGCGACGTGCTGCCGCTCGCGGAGGATGCCGAGCAGCTTTCCCGCGAGCGCTTCCAACGTCTCAAGAACAAGGACAAGCGCGGCTCGAGCGTGCGCTGGCACGTGCCGGCGCTGACCGTGCCCGATCGCGAGCCGATCGTGCTGCACGCCATCGAGGGCGAGCACTTCGCCGACTTCGACGCCAACATGCAGCGCGTGTTCTTCGACACCATCTGGCGCGTCACGCCCGACTCCAACCGCATGGGCTACCGCCTCGCCGGGCCGCCGCTCACGCGCTCGAAGACCGACGAGATCCTGTCCGGCCCGACCGCGCTCGGCAGCGTGCAGGTGCCGGCCAACGGCGTGCCGATCGCGCTGATGGCCGACCACCAGACCACCGGCGGCTATCCGCGCATCGCCGAGATCGCCTCGGCCGACGTGCCGCGCCTCGCGCAGATCGCGCCCGGCGGCACCCTGCACTTCGCCCGCACCACGCTCGACATGGCCGCCGAGCTGCGCAAGGACGCGCGCAGCCGCATGGAGACCATCCTGCGCGGCATCGCCTGGGAGTATGGAAAATGAAGTACACCGAGAGCTCCACGGTTCGTATCTGCTCCCGGGCGCGGCTCGAGGAGCTCTCGCGAGGCTCCAAATATCTTCACAAGATTGAACAGCACCAATTTGCCTTTGCCGGGCAGATTGCCATGGTGAAATGGGCGGGCATCTATCACGGCGGTGGTTTCGTCTACCAGCTGGATGGCATTCCGGGCTTCTGGCATGAGCAGACGCTCGAACCGGTTTCTCGGTCAGGCGGATGAAAAAGATCGATTTGAATTGCGACATGGGCGAAAGCTACGGCGCCTGGAAGATGGGCGCCGACGCCGAGGTCATGCCGCACATCAGCTCGGCGAACATCGCCTGCGGCTTCCATGGCGGTGATCCGGCCACCATTCGAAAAACCGTGCGCCTCGCGCTTGACCACGGCGTCGCGATCGGCGCGCATCCGTCGCTGCCGGATATCCAGGGCTTCGGCCGGCGCGTGATGAAGATCTCGCCGCAGGAGATGTACGACTTCGTCATCTACCAGGCCGGCGCGGTCGAGGCCTTCGCGCGCGCCGCTGGCGCGAAGCTGCATCACATCAAGTGCCACGGCGCGCTCTACAACATGGCGGCGAACGACGCAGGACTGTCGGAGGCGATGGTGCGCGCGGCGCAGGATCTCGGCGCCATGCTCTATGTGCTGTCCCGCAGTAAAAACTTCGACATCGCCAAGCGTGCCGGCATCGCAGTGATGGGTGAAGTGTTCGCCGATCGCGGCTACTCCGACGACGGCACGCTCGCGCCGCGCGACCAGCCCGGCGGCATGGTCGAGGACGCGGACAAGGCGGTGAAGCAGGCGCTCGCGATGATCGAGGAGGGTTTCGTCACCAGCCTGTCGGGCAAGCGCGTGCCGGTCGCCGCCGACACGCTGTGCATCCACGGCGACCAGCCCGGCGCGGTGGCCTTCGCCAAGGCGCTCAGAGCGAGCTTCAAGCAAAGAGGGATCGAGGTCTCGGCGCCTTGAGCTGGCTCGAGCTGCGCGTGCCGCCGCCCGTGGTCGCGGGTCTGGTTGCGCTTCTAATGTGGTTCGTGGCGGATAGGCTGCCGGTCGCGGATTTCACGCTGCCGGTGAAAGGCATACTCGCCGGCACGTTCGCCACCGTGGGGATCGCCATCGGCCTCATCGCGTTTTTCCAGTTCAGGAAAGCCGCGACCACGGTGCATCCAATGAAGCCGCAGGAAAGCTCGGCGCTGGTGGCCGGCGGGGTCTATCGCTTCACGCGCAATCCGATGTACCTGGGGATGCTCCTGATCCTCACGGCCTGGGGACTCTGGCTCGCGAATGCCGCCGCGTTGCTCGCGCTGCCGCTGTTCGTCGCCTACATCAGCCGCTTCCAGATCGCGCCCGAAGAGCGCGCACTGGAGGCGCGCTTCGGCGCCTCGTTCGCTGACTATCGGCGCGCGGTGCGCCGCTGGCTCTAAAATCTCCCATGGTTCCAAAACTCTTCACGCCGCTCCAGCTCGGCGGCGTCACGCTGCCCAATCGCATCGTGATCTCGCCGATGTGCCAGTACTCGGCCGACGACGGCTGCTTCAACGACTGGCACCTGATCCATCTCGGCCACCTCGCCTACAGCGGCGCCGGGCTGATGATGGTCGAAGCCACGCACGTGACGCGCGAAGGGCGCATCACGCACGGCTGCTCGGGCATCTATAGCGAGCACAACGAGGCGGCGGCCGCGCGCGTGATCCAGGCGTGCCGGCGCCTCGGCAAGAATCCGATCGGCATCCAGCTCGCGCACGCCGGGCGCAAGGCGTCGACGCAGGTGCCGTGGGAAGGGCGCGAATGGCTGCGCCCGGACCAGTCGCCGTGGCAGACGGTGGCGCCGTCGGCGATTCCCTTCAGTGAGGGCTGGCCGGTGCCGCATGAGCTGTCCGTGACGGAAATCCGGCAACAGGTGGAGGCATTCGTGGCCGCGACGCTGCGCTCCAAGCGCATCGGTTTCGACGTGCTCGAGCTGCACTCGGCGCACGGCTATCTGCTGCACCAGTTCCTGTCGCCGCTGTCGAACCGGCGCAGCGATGCGTATGGGCGCGACCGCAGCAAATTCCCGCTCGAGGTCGCGGCGGCAGTGCGCGAGTCGTGGCCGAAGG
>DASWER010000010.1:0-6285 GCA_036394655.1 Burkholderiales bacterium | reverse complement strand
CCTGGTGGAGGTCGACGCCTATTTCCTCGAGTACGACGACGCGCGCTCGGGCGGCTTCGAGCCGCTGCGCTTTTTCCCTCGAGGTTCTACGAAAAAGATCGTGCTAGGCCTCATGAGCTCCAAGCACGGCGGGCTCGAGGCAAAAGAGGTCCTGCGCCGGCGCATCGACGACGCGGCGCGCTACGTGCCGCTGGAAAACCTTTGCCTGAGCCCGCAGTGCGGCTTCGCCAGCACGTTCCGCGGCAATCCGCTCGCTGTAGAGGAGCAGCGGCGCAAGCTCGAGCGCCTGGTCGAGGTGGCGACCGAAGTCTGGGGCAGCGCCCGATGAGCCAAAAGTTCGCCACCATCTGGGCGGCGATCGCTGCATTGGTGGTATTTCCCTGCAGCGCAGCCGAGCCGTTCGAGCCTTACGAGGGCCGGGCGGGCAAGGATGTGGTCTGGGTGCCGACACCGCCGGCACTGGTCGAGAAGATGCTCGACGTCGCGCGCGTGACGCCGCGCGATTTCGTCGTCGACCTGGGCTCCGGCGACGGGCGCATGGTGATCGCCGCCGCCAAGCGCGGTGCGCGCGCGCTCGGCGTCGAATACGACCCGGACATGGTGGCGCTCTCGCAGCGCAATGCCGCGGCCGCCGGCGTCGCCGGCAAGGCCACGTTCGTGCAGGGCGACATGTTCGCGGCCGACTTCTCGCAGGCCACGGTGCTCGCGCTGTTCCTGCTGCCGGGCAACCTCGACAAGCTCGCGCCGAAATTCCTGCAGCTGCCCGCCGGCACGCGCATTGTCAGCAACGCGTATCGCATCCACGGCTGGGACGAGACGGAAACCGCGCGCCCCGACGGTTACTGCTTCACTTGGTGCACCGCCTACCTGTACATCGTCCCCGCGCGGGTCGCGGGCGCGTGGCGCCTGCCGACTGGCGAAGTGCGCTTCACGCAGAATTTCCAGACGCTCAGCGGCACGCTGGTTTATCCCGGCGGTCGTTACGTGGCTGCGAATGGCCAGGTGAAGGGCGATCAGATCCGCTTCAATGCCGGGCTGGATGTCTTCAGCGGCCGCGTGCGCGGCGACGAGATGAGCGGCGAGGCGAGCGGCGCCTATTCGGGCTTCTGGAAAGCTACCCGCCTGCCGAAATAGGTCAATCGTTAATTGGGGACAGACCCCATTTTTCTCATTTAGCTGGTCAGGCGAAGCAGAGTGCAAATGAGAAAAATGGGGTCTGTCCCCAATTATTTTTATTCGTCCTCGAATACCGAGATCTCGGGCGCTTTGCCCTTGAAACCGTATTCGTTCCAGCGCCGGACCACCTGGTCGTACGCCGCCTTGGACAATTTCGTGCGCTTGGAAAATGACTTGATGTACCTGTAGTCCATGCAGGCGTTGATCAGCGCTTTCGAGCCCCACGGCCGGATCTCGGGCGGATTCAGGCTCGGATCGAGGAAGGTGCTCCAGGTCTCGCGCAGGATGTCGATCGACTGCGCCGGGCGCGAGCGCGTCGCCATCGCCCACAGCACCTGGTGCACGTTGGTCGGATCGATGTCATCGTCGACCACGATGACGTATTTGCCGAAGTAGGCGCCGGCGGTGCATTGTGCGGCGAGCGCCATCACCTGCGAGGAATGGCCGGCATACATCTGCTTGATCGACACCACCGTGATGCCCCAGCCCGCGGCCTCGGGGATCGACCACACGCCCTTGATGCCCGGGATGCCGAGCTTCTGCAGGTCGGCCCAGATGCCGGCTGAGCGCAGTGCCGCCCAGAAGAGTCCCGCCTCGTTCGCCGCGCCGTCGGCCATCAGCGCGCAGGTGAGCGTGGGATTCGAGCGGTAGCGCAGTTTCTCGACGCGCATATAAGGCGTCGCGCCGCTCGGTCGGCCGTAATAGCCGGTGAATTCGCCGAATGGGCCTTCCGCGAATGTCTCATCCGGATAGACGTGACCCTCCAGGATGATTTCCGCGTTCGCGGGCAATGGAAGCCCGGTGAGGTCGCTCTTGAAGAGCTCGATCGGTGCGCCGGCGATGCCGGAGTAATAGTCGTACTCGCACTCGGTCTTCGGCAGGCTGGTCGCGGCGACGAGGAACAGCAGGGGATCGATGCCGTAGCAAGCCGCGATCGGCATCGGCTTGCCCATCTTCCAATACTTCTCGCGGTCGATGGTCGCGTCCTTGCCGGGCGAGGTGTAGATGCCGATCTCGCGCGGGCCCTTGATCATCATGCGGTAGCAGCCGACGTTGACGCGCCCGCTCTCCGGATCCTGCGTGATCACCGCGTCGCCGGTGCCGAGGTACTTGCCGCCGTCGAGCGGCCACATGCGCTGCGCCGGGAACATGCGGATGTCGATCTCGTCGCCGACCACGATGTTCTCGTTGGCGATCGCCTTGTCGGCCGAGACTTCGACCGGCGGCATCTTGCGCCCGAGCTTCTGCTGCAGGATCTGCACCGCCTTCAGCGGATGATCCACCGGCTGCTCGCCGATCATCAGGCAGAAGCGCGAGAGATTGCAGCCGATCATGTTGTAGAGCGCCTTGTGGCCGGGATGGCCCTTGACGTTCTCGAACAGCAGCGCCGGGCTCTTCTCGCTGCCCACGAGGTAGGTGAGCGTCGCCGCCTCGAGATCGGGATCGACCTCGGCCGTGATGCGCTTCAGCTCACCGAGCGCCTCCACCTTGTCGAGCCACAGGTCGAGCCCGCTCTTGCGCTGCTGCTCCAGCTTCACCTTGGCATGCATGTTCGCGCTCCTATTCGATGGTGATCTTCGACGCCAGGATCAGCTTGCTCCATTTGTCCGCTTCGCGCTTCACGTAGTCGGCGAACTGCTCGGGCGAGCCCGTGACCGGCTCGAAATAATTGGGCGCGAGGAATTTCTCGCGGAAGTCCGGGTCGGCCAGCACGCGCTGGACATCGGCGTTCACCTTGCTCACCACCTCACGCGGCGTGCCCGCCGGCGCGAACAGGCCGAACCATGACACCGCCTCGTAGCCCGGCAGCCCGCTCTCGGCGATCGTGGGGATCTCCGGAAACGCGGCGAGCCGCTCCCGGGTTCCGACACCGAGGATCCGGAGTTGCCCTGCCTTGTACGGCTTCGCCGTGAGCGTGGTGCTGAGGATGATCATCGACACGTGGCCACCGATCACGTCGGTCAGCGCGGGCGCGCCGCCCTTGTAGTGCACCGCCGTCATCTGCACGCCGGCCATGCTCAGGAACATTTCCATGTTGAGATGCGGCGAGGAGCCCGGGCCGAACGCGGCGTAGTTCAGCTTGCCCGGCTGCGCCTTTGCGGCGGCGATCACCTCGGCGACGCTCCTGTAGGGCAGAGACGGATGCACCGCCAGCACCTGGTTGATGATGCCGAGGCCGCTGACCGGCACGTAGTCCTTCACGTCGTACGGCAGCGTTGCATACACGTACGGATTCACCGCGAACGTCGCCTCGGCGGTCGCGAGCAGCGTATAACCGTCGGCAGGCGCCTTCGCCACTTCGGCCGCAGCGATGTTGGTATTCGCACCGGGCTTGTTCTCGATCACCACCGGCCGGCCCCACATCGGCGAAAGGCGCTGTGCCACCGCGCGCGTCACGACGTCGGTGGCGCCGCCTGCCGCGTAGGGCACCACCATCTTCACCACTTTGGATGGGTAGGGCTGCGCCGCCACAGTGGCCGAGAGCGCCATGGCGAGCGCAAATAGCAGTGCCTTCATGGCGACGATTCTAATTCGGGGTCAGGCACCGAATTCGCGGTTTCGCTGCTCAGTCGGCCTTGATCCCCAGCGCCCTGATGAGCTCGCCCTTGTACTGGTAATCCTTGCGCGCGCGCTCGGCGAACGCAGCGCCGTTCAGATAGACGACGGGCTGATAGAGCCGCTTGGCCGCCGCTTGGAACGCCTCGGACTTGATGGCGTCTTCGCACGCGCGCTCGAGCACGGCGACGATCTCGCGCGGCGTGCCCTTCGGCGCGTAAAGGCCGTTGAAGCCCGGCGGCATCGACGGCATGTCGAGCTCCGAGAATGTCGGCGCGTCCGGAAACGCCGGATGGCGCTGGTCGGCGAACACGGCGAGCACCCGCAAATTGCGACCGACCGCGAGGACGACCGACGGCGAGCCGAAGTCGACGCGCGCCCCGAGCAGGTCCTGCACCGCGGGAACCTCGCCGCGATACGGCACCGCGACCACGTCGATGCCGGTGCGGTAGACGAAGTTCGCGAGCGAAAGATGCGGCACCGTGCCGACGCCGGAGTGCGAATATGTGAGCTTTCCCGGCCGGGCGCGTGCGGCGGCCACGATCTCGCCGATCGAGCGGAACGGCGATTCGGCCGGCACGGCGACGGTGAACACGTTCTCGAACGACTGGCAGATGTATTCGAACGAGTCCGGCCCGTACTTGACGTCCTTGTGGATGTGCGGCGCGATGGACATCGGCGTGGTGGGCCCGGCGCCGATCGTGTAACCGTCGGGTTTCGCGAGCGCGAGCCCGGCGAACGCGATCGAGCCGGATGCGCCTTCTTTATTCACCACCACGAACTGCTGGCCCAGTTGCGACGAGATCACGGCAAGAAGATTGCGCGCCATGACGTCGACGCTGCCGCCGGCGGAGAAGCCGACGATCACTGTAACCGTGCGCGACGGATAGGCCGGCTGCGAGTGCGCAGACGCCATCGCCAGAGCAGCGAGCGCGGCGCCGAGCGCCAAGCGATGCAGCATTACGGCGCCGGCAGGCGAAACGTCGCGACGAGAAACTCCTTGACCGCCTTCACGGTCGCTTCGTGAGCGGCCGCGTTGTAGGCGACCTGCGTGCCCTTCTCGACGCAGCCGTCGTTCAGCTCGTAAGCCTTGCCGGTCTTGCTGTTGAGGATCGCGCCGTTTTGTCCCTCCTCGAGGAAACAGCGCCGGGTGGTTTGGGCCTGCGGAAACTTGATCGGTTCCTTCAGCATGAAGGCATCGTAGGCGTGATACGCGCCCGGATACTCGGTGAGCGTGGCCGGCGCGCCGGCGGACTGCAGGCGGGCCACATAGGCGCGGCAGGGCTCGATCGCGACCCAGTCATCGGTGATGCCGTGATAGAGGCGAATCGGCTTGCCGGTGGTCCGCTCGTCGCTCTTGTAGCGGACGTTGCACGGCGTGTAGAGGCCGATGTGCGCGGCGAACTGCAGGTTGCCGGGCGCATGGAGCTTGCGGAAGCGCTCGTTGCTCGAATAGACCGCGGCGACGGCGCCCTTTGAGAATCCCATCACCGCGATGCGCTCCGGGTCGATGCGCGCGTGACCGGCGAGAGCGCCGAGCGCACGGTAGGCGTCGACCATCATCGCCAGCGAGTGGAGCTGCGACTGATCGTTGACCGTGCTGACGATGCCGCGGCCGGAGAACGTGTCGAGGATCAGCGTGGCGACGCCGATGCTGTTCAGCTCCTGCGCCCAGCGCTCGTGCGACGCGTTCACGCCGCCCGAGCCGTGCACCAGGATCACGGCGGGCAGCCGATCGTTGCCCGGCCGGGGAATGCGCAGCTCGCCGGCGAGCATGACGGGCTTGCCCTTGGTATCGCCGGTGAGGAATTGCTCGCCGGTCAGCGTCACGCTGTCGATCGAGCGCACCTCCATGCGCGCGAACGTTTGTGCGGTAGCGAGCTGCGGGACAAGCGTGGTGGTGGCTGCAAGGATCAGATGGCGAAACATGGTTTGCCTCGCGATCAAACGACGGTGGCCCACTTCGCCGCGAGCTGCTCCGCGCCGCGCAGCGAGAGCGCGAAGATGGTGTACGTCGGATTGGACGCACCCGCGGTGGCGAAGATGCCGGGCCCGGCCATGTAGAGATTCGGCAGCTCGTGCGTCTGGCCGTAGCTGTTCACCACCGAGTTCTTCGCGCTCGTGCCCATGATGGTGCCGCCCATCAGGT
The DNA here is from genome assembly GCA_036394655.1 of Burkholderiales bacterium. Taxonomy (GTDB): domain Bacteria; phylum Pseudomonadota; class Gammaproteobacteria; order Burkholderiales; family SG8-39; genus SCGC-AG-212-J23. Next base: position 404 of record DASWER010000010.1, on the reverse strand, counting down.
GGATCGTCGGCATCGCGCCGCGGCCGGACCAGGTTTCCTGCGCGCCGGCGGACTTGGCGATCTTCAGGCCCTCCTCGAAGTTCGCGTTCCATACACTCGCCGCGTCCTCGTCGAAGCTGTGCACGATGCGGCCAAGCGGCATGCCGTACTGGTCCTTGTCGGTTGCGAGCTCGACGCGGTTCTCGATGTTCGGCAGCGCCTCGCCGAAGGCATTGATGCGCGTAAGCCCGCGCGCGGCGCGCTTCATGAATGCGTGCAGCTCGGGTCCGAAGAGGTCGACGCGCGCGTTGGCGAAGCCGCCGAGGTCGCTCGTCTTCAACGCCGAGCCGGCGACGATGAAGGTGCTGCCGAAGGCGCCCTTGTGGCTGGTCTTCGAGTAGCGGTCGTAGGACATGAACTGCGCG
>DASWER010000009.1:0-3160 GCA_036394655.1 Burkholderiales bacterium | reverse complement strand
AAGGCGGTGTGCGTGCGCTGCATGCCGGTCTCGCCGTAGCGCTCGTTGTCGATCACCACCACCGTGAGATTCGCCGGCTGCTGCACGCCGATGGTCGCGAGCGAGCCGAGGCCCATCAGCATCTCGCCGTCGCCGGTGACGACCAGGACGCGCCGCTTGGGCTGCGCGAGCGCCATGCCGAGCCCGATCATCGCCGCCTGTCCCATCGCGCCCCAGGTCGGAAAGCTGAGCGGCGAATCGCCCGCCGCGGTGATGTCCCAGGTCGTCGAGCCGAGTCCAGCAACCACGAGGAGGTCTTTTCTATCCCTTAGTAATTCATTGACGACGTCGCGGCGATGCAGCTTCATTGGTCCGTCTGCTCCTGGAAGCTCTTGATGCCGATGACGCGCTGCGCGATCAGCACCGCTTCCGCGCCTTGCGCTTCGAACGCGATGCGCAGCGCCGCATGCACGTGTGCGGCCACCGTGCCGGGCTCGCCCGCCTGGCGAACCGCCACGCCCATCGTCTCGAGCACGCGCGCGGTGGTCTGTCCCATCGGCACCTGCCACGGATTGAACTCGCCCTGCTCGCCGCGCATGGTGATGATCATCACCAGCGGGAAACGGCACACCTTGACCATGCCAAGCACGTTGACGAGATTGCCGACGCCGCTCGACTGCATGAGGAGCACGGTCTTTTCGCCGCCGAGCCACGCGCCCGCGACCAGGCCGATGCCCTCTTCTTCCGTCGTGAGCACCACCGCGCGCATGTTGCGATCGGCCTGGCAGAGCTCGATCAGCCGCTTGTGCCCGGCGTCGGGCACATAGCCGACGACGCGCACGCCAAAGGCGGTCAGCTCGCGATGGATCTCTGCGGGCCAGTCAGGCTGCATGCTTGAGCAGGCTCTGTCCGGGCCGCACGCGCGTGAAAGCGACCGGCTTCATCGCCACCTCGCCCTCTGCACGAATGCTCGTATAGGCCGAGGTGTCCAATGCGCCGGTGTCCGGGAAATCGTCGCGGTAATGTGCACCGCGCGAATCCTGCCGCGCAGCCGCGGCGCGCGCAATGACCCGGCTCACAGCGACCAGGCTCTTGAGGTTCAGCCAGTCGTGCCAGCTCAGATTGAACGCCCGCGCGCTCGCGCCGATGCCGGTGTGCTCGAGCTCGGCGTCGAGCGCGTCCAGCTCCGCGAGCGCTCGCGTAAGGCCCGGTCCGTCGCGAATGATCCCGACTCGCTCCCACATCGTGTCGTGCAGCCGCTCGCGGATCGCCTCCAGGTCGCCGCGCCGCACGCTGAGCGGCCGCTCGCAGTGCGCTATGGCCTCCTCCACCTTCCCAACATAGGGAGGAGCGAAGGCGCCATGCGCGCGCACCCACGCCGCCATGCTGTCGCCGGCAACCGCGCCGAATACCGTGGAGTTGGCGACGCCGTTGCCGCCGAGCCGATTCGCGCCGTGCACGCCGCCGGAATCCTCGCCGGCGACGAAAAGGCCGCGCAGCGTGGTGGTGCAGTCGGCGGCGAACTCGACGCCGCCCATCATGTAGTGCGCAGTGGGAACCACTTCGACCAGTCCGCCAGCAAGATCGAAGCCGCAGTCGGCGCAACGCTCGACCATGCCCTTGAACTCCTTGCGCACGCGCTCGGGACCGAGGTGAGCCATGGAAATGTAGAGCCCGCCATGCGGCGTCGTGTTCCCCTTGCGGATCTCGCTGAACATCGCGCGTGATACGAGGTCGCGCGTGGCACGCTCGGCCTTCGGATCGTAGGCGGGCATGAACCGCTCTTTGTTCCCTCCCAAAAGGAAACCACCGGAGCCGCGCAGACCTTCCTCTAGCACGGTGCCCGTCATGCGCGTGTGCGCGCCGGCGAGCAGTCCGGTGGGATGGAACTGCACCATCTCCATGTCGCGCAGCGCAAGGCCGGCGCGCAGTGCCATGGCGAGGCCATCGCAGCTCTTGTCGCCCGAGGGCGTGTGATAGCGGTACATCGTCGGCCCGCCGCCGGTGGCGAGCAGCACGGCCTTGGCGCGCACGAACACGTAGTCGCCGGTGCGCATGTCGATGAACAGCACGCCGGCGATTGCAGAGCCGTCGGTGGACTTGATCAGCTCGACGGCGCGGTGCTCTTCCAGGCGGTTGATGCGCCGCGCCCAGACCTGCTCGGCGAGGCGGTTCATGATCTCGATGCCGGTCAGATCGCCCTTGTGCACCGTGCGGTCGAACGTCTGGCCGGCGAAGGCTTTCTGGTGCACCGTGCCGTCGCGATTGCGGTCGAAGAAGCAGCCCAGCTCGTTTTCCAGTTCCCTTACTCTTTCAACAGCCAAGGTGACGAGCTGCCAGGCGAGCTCCTGGTCGGGCAGCCACTTGCCGCCCTCGATGGTGTCCATGAAGTGGCGCTCGACCGAGTCTTCCTTGGCGAGCGCGACGTTGTAGCCGCCTTGCACCATGCGCGTGCAGCCGCATTTGCCGAGCAGCCCCTTCACCGCCACGGTGATCGACAGCTCGGGCGCGGCCTTGTGCGCGTGCAGGGCGGCGAACAGCCCGGCGCCACCCGCGCCGAGGATCAGGATGTCTGTGTCGAGGGCTTGAGGAACCATTGCATCCCGAGCACGACAAGCACCAGCACGAAGCCGATCACATCCGCCGCCGAGGTCGGATAGACCAGCAGGAAGCCCGCGATGATCAGCATCACGCGCTCATAGAGGGTGGTGCGCCGGAGCAGCCATCCTTGCAGCCCGCCGGCGAGCGCGACGATGCCGACGGCGGCAGTGATGGTGACGATGGCGATCGAGCCCCAATTGGCGGTACCCAAGGTTTTAAAGGAACCCGTCAGGAGCAGTCCGGTACCGCTCGGGTCGAGCACGAACATGAACGGGACCAGGAACGCGGGCGTGGTGTACTTCCAGCACTGCAGCGTCGTCTTGTAGGGATCGCCGCCAGTGATCGCTGCGGCAGCAAACGGCGACAGCGCAGTGGGCGGCGAGACCTCCGACAGCACCGCGTAATAGAAGATGAACATGTGCGCGGCGAAGTCCGGCACGCCGAGCTGGATCAGCGCCGGCGCGGCGATCACCGCGCAGATGATGTAGCTCGCGGTCACCGGCACCGCGAGGCCGACGATCCATACGATGAGCGACGTATAGATCGCCGTCAGCAGGAGCGAGCCGCCGGCGTATTGCAG
>DASWER010000008.1:0-9229 GCA_036394655.1 Burkholderiales bacterium | reverse complement strand
GACAGAACGCCGAACGCCGCCGCGACGAAGGCGAGAAAGCTCCAGAACCAGGCATAGCCTACCGTCACCTCGCGCTCGGCCTGATCGGTGAGCGTAGCCAGGCCCGAAAACGCGGTGAGCGCGAATCCCAGGCACCCGAGGCAAAACACGGTGCATAACCACATCGCGAGCTGGGCGCCGATCTTCATCGAGGCAGTGTACAAAAGAAAACGCCCGCGGACTTTGCAGCCGCGGGCGCGTTAACCATCGCGTTTTGGCGCGATGGAGGAGGATTCGACTTGCAGAGTAGCCTGCGGCGCATTCCGGGGCCTGACTGACGACTGACAGCAGCCTGACTCGTGCTCGGCATGACATACAATGCAGGTGGCGGGCCTCCCCGCATTGCAGTCTGGTGAACCTGGTCAGGTCCGGAAGGAAGCAGCCACAGCTGGTCACTGCAAGTGCCGGGGGTCAGGCTCGCCTCTCACCTTTCTCTACGCGATGAGCTATCAAGTACTTGCGCGCAAGTGGCGGCCCAGGGATTTCTCAAGCCTGGTCGGCCAGGAACACGTGGTGCGCGCGCTGACCCATGCGCTCGACGCGAAGCGGCTGCATCACGCCTATCTCTTCACCGGCACGCGCGGCGTCGGCAAGACCACGCTCGCGCGCATCCTCGCCAAATGCCTCAACTGTGAAACGGGCGTGACATCGCGGCCCTGCGGCAAGTGCTCGACCTGCCTCGAGATCGACGCTGGCCGCTTCGTCGACCTGCTCGAGGTGGACGCGGCGACGAATACCAAGGTGGACGAGATGCGCCAGCTTCTGGAAACGGCGCAGTACGCGCCGACCAAGGGGCGCTACAAGGTGTACGTGATCGACGAAGTGCATCAGCTCTCGGGGCACGCGTTTAACGCCATGCTGAAGACGCTCGAGGAACCGCCCGAGCACATGAAATTCGTGCTCGCCACCACCGATCCGCAGAAGATTCCGGTGACGGTGCTGTCGCGCTGCCTGCAGTTCAACCTGAAGCAGATGCCGCCGGCGGCCATCGTCACGCACCTCGAGCAGATCCTGCGGCAGGAGAACATTTCCACAGAGCCCGACGCCCTTGCGCTTCTCGCGCGCGCGGCCGCGGGCAGCATGCGCGATGCGCTGTCGTTACTCGATCAGGCGATCGCGCACGGTGCAGGGCGGCTCACGGCACAAAGCGTGGGCGAGATGCTCGGTGCAATCGACCGCGGCTATCTGCTTGGCATCGTCGATGCGGTCGCGGCGACTGACGCCGCGACGGTGCTGAAGATGGCCGACGAGATGCAGGCGCGCAGCCTCTCGTTTGATGCCGCGCTCGCCGATCTCGCTGCGCTGTTTCTCAAGCTCGCCCTTGCGCAGACGCTGCCCGGCACCTTGGCCGAGGATCCCGAGCGATCCCGCCTCGCCGGGCTTGCAGAACGCATCGACCCGGAGTCGGTGCAGCTTTATTACCAGATCGCGCTGCAGGGCCGCGAAGACCTGCCGCTCGCACCTGACGAGCACGGCGGTTTCGTGATGACGCTGCTTCGCATGCTCGCGTTCCGGCCCGCCGGTGCCGGGCAGGCGATAGAAACACCCGCGCCGGCAAAGCGTCCCGCATCGAAAACCGAGAATCCGAAGAGCGAGACGCCGAAGGCGGCCGCCGCCGCCGGCTGGCCCGAGCTGGTGCAGCAGCTTCCGGTTGCCGGTGCCGCGCGCGAGCTCGCGCGCAGCGCCGAGTTGCAGCGGCGCGAGGGCAACAGCTTCGAGCTGGTCGTCCCCAAGGCGAAGGCGGCGCTCGCCGAGCGCAATTACACCGAGAAGCTCAAGGCTGCGCTCGAGCAGCATCTGGGCAGCGCCGTCACCATCAAAGTGACGGTGGGCGAGACCGCCGGCACGAGCGCCGCAGCGCTCGAAGCCGGCGAGCGCGCGGCGCGCCATGCGGCCGCCACCGAGGCGGTGCAATCGGACGGCTTCGTCAAGGATCTGGTCAACCTGTTCGACGCCAAGGTCGTCGACTCGACTATCAAGGAAGAGCGCAAATGAAAGGCAACATCGGGCAGCTGATGAAGCAGGCGCAGATGATGCAGGAGAACATGCGCCGCATGCAGGAGAGCCTCGCCACGCTCGAGGTCGAGGGCCAATCGGGCGCGGGCCTGGTCAAGGTGCAGATCACGTGCAAATACGAGGTGAAGCGCGTGAGCATCGATCCCTCGCTGGTTGGCGACGACCGCGAAATGCTCGAGGATCTGGTGGCTGCGGCGTTCAACGACGCGGCGCGCAAGGTCGAAGCAACGATCGCCGAAAAGATGAGCGGCATGACCGCCGGGCTCGGCCTGCCGGCCGGATTCAAGCTGCCGTTTTGAACAGAAGCGCAGTTCCCTCCGCGAAAGGGCTTGAGCGGCTGATCGAGGCGCTGCGCGTGCTGCCCGGTGTCGGGCCGCGCTCGGCGCAGCGCATGGCCTACCAGCTGCTCCAGCATGACCGTCCGGGTGCCGAGCAGCTCGCGCAGGCGCTGAGCGAAGCCCTGGCGACGGTGCGTCGCTGCGCGAAGTGCAACAACTTCACCGAAGAAGAGATTTGTGCGCTGTGTCACTCGCCGCGGCGCGATGCGAGCCTGCTGTGCATAGTCGAGACGCCCGCGGATCTGTCCATGGTCGAGCAGACGCTCTCGTACTCGGGAATGTACTTCGTGCTGATGGGACGGCTTTCGCCGCTCGACGGCGTCGGGCCGCGCGAGATCGGCCTCGACCGGCTGCAGGCGCGCGCCGCGGACGGTGCGGTGCGCGAAGTGATCCTGGCGACGAATTTCACCAACGAGGGCGAGGCCACCGCCCATTACATCGCCGAGATGTTGCGCGCGCGCGGCATCAAGGTGAGCCGCATCGCGCGCGGCGTGCCGCTCGGCGGCGAGCTCGAGTACGTCGATGCCGGGACCATCTCGCAGGCGCTGCTGGAGCGGCGCGAAATCTAGTACATTGCGGGCCCGAGGAGGATCCATGAGAACACTGCTGCTGAGCATTGCGCTCGCGCTGTCGCCCATCGCGCAGGCGCAGATCGAGAAGCCGGAGGTGCACATCGCGGTCGGCGGCAAAACCGCGCTCTACTACCTGCCGCTGACCCTCACCGAGCGCCTGGGCTACTTCAAGGACGAGGGGCTCAACGTGCGCATCAGCGACTTTCCAGGCGGTACGCGCTCGCTCGAGGCGGTCGTCGGCGGCAGCGCCGACGTGGTTGCCGGCGCCTACGAGCACACCATCAACATGCAGGCGCGCCGGCAGAACTTCCAGGCGTTCGTCCTGACCGGCGCGGCGCCGCAAATCACGGTGGCGATCGCCAGCAAGCTCGCGCCGCAATACAAGTCGCCGAAGGACCTCAAGGGCCTCAAGGTCGGCATCAGCGCCCCCGGCTCGAGCACCAACATGGTCATCAACTATCTCATCGCGCAGGGCGGCCTCAAGCCGAGCGATATCGCGGTGATCGGCATCGGCGCCGGTGCGACCGTCGTCGCGGCGGTGGACCAGGGCAGGGTAGACGTCATCTCGCAGACCGATCCCGCCGTTACGATGCTCGAAAAGAGCGGCAAGGTGAAGGTCATTGCCGAGACGCGTACGCCCGAAGGCACCGCGAAGCTCTTTGGCGGACCGATGCCGGCGGCGAGCTTGTACGCCCCGGTGGAGTTCGTGCGCAAGAATCCGAACACCGTTCAGGCGCTCACCAATGCCACGGTGCGCACGCTGAGATGGATGCAGGAAGCCTCGCCGCAGCAGATCCTCGCCACCGTCCCCGAGGAATACCTGCTCGGCGACAAGGCGATGTATCTCTTCGCGTTCAACAACGTACGCCCGGCCTACTCGAGGGATGGCTATATCAGCGAGGCCGGCGCCAAGACCACGCTCAAGGCGCTCGCTTCGTTCAACCCGGCGGTCAAGCCCGAGTCGATCAACCTGGCGCAGACGTACACCAATGAGTTCGTGAAGAAGGCGCACGCCAGGCTCGACCAGAAGAAATAGCTCCATGCCGGCCGCGGTCCCGGCCCTCGCGCTGGAGCAAGTCAGCGTCACCTTCGTGTCGCCCGATGGCGGCCGCTACAAAGCCGTGCGGGACACGACGCTGCGCGTCGAGCCCGGCGAGTTCGTCTCGGTCGTCGGTCCGACCGGCTGCGGCAAGTCGACGCTGCTGAATGTCGCAGTCGGTCTATTGCAACCGTCGGCGGGAAGCGTCCAGGTGTTCGGCGCGCCGCTCACCGGGCTCAATCCAAAGGCCGGCTACCTGTTCCAGACCGAAGCGCTGATGCCGTGGCGTACCGCGCGCGCCAACGTTGCGGCGGGGCTCGAATTCCGCGGCGTGCAGCGCGCCGAGGCACTCAAGCGATCCGACGAGTGGCTGCAGCGCGTCGGCCTGCGCGGTTTCGGCGAGCGCTATCCGCATCAGCTCTCCGGCGGCATGCGAAAGCGCGTGGCGCTGGCGCAAACGCTGATCCTCGACCCGCAGATCATCCTGATGGACGAGCCTTTCTCGGCGCTCGACATCCAGACGCGCCAGCTGATGGAGAATCAGCTGCTCGAGCTCTGGTCGGCGAACCGCAAGTCGGTGCTGTTCATCACCCACGATCTCGAGGAAGCCATCTCGCTTTCCGATCGGGTGGTGGTGCTCTCGGCAGGGCCGGAATCGCATCCCATCGGCGAGTTTCCGATCGATCTGCCGCGGCCGCGCGACGTCGCCGAAATTCGCATGACCCCGCGCTTCATCGAGCTCCATACGCTGATCTGGCGCGCGATGAAGGAAGAGGTGCTGAAGAGCTATGCGCAACAACAGCTCAACTAAATTGCTGCGCGTGTGGCAGCTCGGCCTGTTCTTCGGCTTCCTGCTGTTTTGGTACGTCGCGACCAGCCCGACGCTCTTGCCGCCGATCTATTTCGACGACGCGAACAAGGCCGCCTTTTTCTTCGGCGAGCCGCTCAAGGTCTTCGAGCGCACCTGGGACTGGTTCGTTTCCGGCAGCATCTATCCGCACCTCTGGGTCACGCTGCTCGAGACGCTGCTCGCATTCGTCATCGGCACCGCGTCCGGCCTTGGCATCGGACTGTGGCTCGCGCTGGCGCCGACGGCATCGGCGCTGTTCGACCCCTACATCAAGGCGCTGAACTCCATGCCGCGCGTGATTCTCGCGCCGATCTTTGCCGTCTGGTTCGGACTGGATATCGGGTCCAAGGTCGCGCTCGGCGTCACGCTGGTGTTCTTCATTGTCTTCTTCAACGTGTACCAGGGCGTGCGGGAAGTGAGCTACACCGTGGTGGCGAATGCGCGCATCCTCGGCGCGAGCGACCGGCAGCTGCTGCGCCACGTCTACGTGCCAAGCGCGATGAGCTGGGTGTTTGCGAGCCTGCACAATTCGGTTGGACTCGCGTTCGTCGGCGCGGTGGTCGGCGAGTACCTGGGCTCGTCGCGCGGCGTGGGCTACCTCATCCTGCAGGCGGAAGGCACCTTCGACATCAACGCCGTTTTTGCCGGCATTCTGGTCCTTACGGCATTTGCGCTGCTGCTGGATTGGGCGGTCACGCTCGCCGAGCGCCGCCTTCTCGTATGGCAGCCGCGCGGCGGCGAAACCGAGAAGATCTGATGCGCTGGGCGCTTTTGTCTTTGGCCTTCCTGTGCGCAGTCGCATTCGCCCAGCCGTATCCCGCGCGCCCGGTGAAGCTCATCGTGCCCTTCCCGCCGGGTTCGACGCCCGACATCGTGGGGCGCACGCTCGCCGCGAGGCTCCAGGAGACGTTCGCACGGCCGATGGTGGTGGAAAACCGCAGCGGCGCCGGCGGCAACGTCGGCACCGAAGCGGTCGCCAAGGCGCCCGCCGACGGCTACACGCTGCTGATCGGCATCAACGGGCCGGTCGCGACCAACAAGTATCTCTACCCATCGCTGCCGTACGACCCGCAGAAGGATCTTGCGCCGATCTCGCTCCTCGCATCGGCGCCACAGATGCTGGTCGTCGTGCCGGAATTGAAACTGGATGGCTTTCGCGGCTTTCTCGATTACGCGCGCGCCAACCCGGGCCGGATCTCGTACGGCTCTGTGGGGAGCGGCAGCGCTTCGCACTTGACGATGGAGCTCCTGAAGAGCGAGGCGAAAATTTACGCGGTGCACATTCCCTATCGCGGGTTTCCGCCCGCGGTCACCGACATGCTGGCGGGCAACATTCACGCGATGTTTGCCATCATTCCGGGCGTCTTGCCGCACGTGAAGGCGGGCAGGCTGAAAGCGCTCGCGGTGACCGCTCTCAAGCGCAGCCCGCTTGCCCCCGATGTCCCCAGCGTTGCAGAACTCGGATTGCCGCAGCTCGAATCGCTCGCCTGGATCGGGTTGCTTGCGCCGGCGGGCACGCCGCCCGATGTGCTGGAGCGGCTAAGCGTCGCGACCGTACGCAGCATGCGCGCTGCGGAAGTGCGCGAGCTCCTCGGCGGGCAGGGCTTCGATGTCGTCGCGAACTCCCCGGCCGAATTCGCGCGCTGGATACAGGCAGAATCTGGGAAGTGGTCGCGCGTCATCCAAACGAGTGGCGCCACCGCGGACTGATGAACCACCGGGAGTGGCCGAATGTGGGAGCAAAGCAAGGGCGCCAAACGAAGGTTTTACGACGGGCTGTTTCATGCTCGCTATTTCGTAGGTAATGGCATCGACATCGGGGGTGGCCCGGATCCTCTCGGCCAGTACACCGGCGTTTTCGCCCGCATGGGCGCCGTGCGGACTTGGGACCTCGAGGACGGCGACGCCCAGGTCATGGCGGGCGTTCCGGACGATGAGTTCGACTTCGTTCACTCCAGCCACTGCCTGGAGCATTTGCGCGATCCGAACGCCGCCCTGCTGCAATGGGTTCGGATCGTCCGGCCCGGGGGATTTGTGATCGTCACGGTCCCCGACGAAGACCTTTACGAGAAAGGCCATTGGCCGAGCCGGTACAACTCCGATCACAAATGGACTTTTACCGTCCACAAACCGCAGAGTTGGTCGCCGAGATCCCTAAACGTGCTGGATCTGCTAACGGAGCTCTCGCACCTGGTGGAGATCGAGCGCATCGTCCTCCTGCGGGATTTCTTTCGCGACGAGCTGCCGGCCGAACTGGATCAAACCATGACGCCGGTCGCCGAATGCGGCATCGAGGTCATCGTGCGCAAGAGGGCCGAGCCCTTGCGCCCGCGCTCGCAGCGTTTCAAATGACCTTCAGAAGCCGCTCGTAATCCTCCGGCACGTTGTAGATTTGCGCCGAGAGGCGTGCCCACAGGACGCCGTCAATCGCTGCGATGGCCACCACGATGCGATGCTCGGCCATCAGCAGGGACTGCAACTGGCGAGCGCTCTCGCGCGTAGCCGGGGTTTGCGGCTGCCGCGTGTTCGGTAGTCGGATCGCCATCATCGCGCCATGCAGGGCCGGCGGCGCCCCGACGGGTTGAGCCCAGGCCTGCGCGATTTTCTCGGCCGCGGCACTAACCAGGCTGTGGCAATAGCGCCGAACCGATTCGACACCGAGCTCATCCAGGAAGCGCAGCGCCGCGCCCACCGCCAGCCAAGGCGAGAAGTCCCGAGTACCGGTCCAGTCGAATTCATCGGTGAAACCGCAGCCGTACGCGTGCGAGATGGCGAGCGGATGGATCATCGCTTTACGGTCCTGGCGCGACCACAGGAAGGCGCAGCCGCGAGGCGCGTACAGCCATTTGTGGCAATTGCCCGTGTACCAGTCGGCGCCAAGCGCGGGCAGGTCGAGATCGACTTGCCCCGGCGCGTGGGCGCCATCGACAAGCACGAGCGCCCCGCGCGCGCGCGCGAGCGCGGCAATCTCCGCGACTGGCCAGATCAGGCCGGTCGGCGAGGAGATATGGTCGACGATGACCAGCCGCGTGCGCTGGTTGATGGCGCCCGCAAACGCCTGGAGTAGTTGCTCCGGACCTTGAACGGGAAGGCTGACGAGCGGCTCGGCAGCCTGCGCGCCGCTACGTTCGCAAACATAACGCACTGCCTGGCGCACCGCGCCGTAGCTCTGACTGTTGAGCAGGATCTCGTCGCCGGGCTTGAAATCGAGCGAGCGCAGGACTGCGTTGATCGCGGCGGTCGCGTTTTCTACGAAAACGAGATCTGCCGGATCGGCGCGAACAAACCGTGCAAGCTCATCGGCGGCGCTGCGCAGAGCTTGCGGCAGCACCTCGCGGAAAAAGTGGTCCGGATTCGCCTCCATGCGCGCTCGCCAGCGCTCGCCCTCCGCGAGAACTTGGAGCGGCGGCGCCCCGAAGGAGCCGTGGTTAAGGAAGTCGACCCCCGGTTCGAGCCGAAATAAGTGTCGCGCCGGCCGTCCAAAGTCAGTCATTGGCGCGAGTCTACGGCTCAGGTGTCGGGAACTTCCCTGAAATGCGCCCGCTCGAATACTGCTCGTCGTGTTCAGACGTCGGCTTTCGTTGACACGATGTTGCAGCGCCCTCTATAATCTTTGTCTCTTCGGGCGCGGGGTGGAGCAGTCTGGCAGCTCGTCGGGCTCATAACCCGAAGGTCAGAGGTTCAAATCCTCTCCCCGCAACCAACGCTCTTTAAAAATTCGCAGCCGATAGGTGTGGGCGCTTGAGCTTAAGGCGCGCCGCAAGTGGATTGCTTTACCCAACGCTTTCGGGCGTGGATCCACGAAACGGCCACTAGCATTAGCTTCAGGTGCTCACAAGAAGTAAACCTCGTTTACTTTGAGTGAAGCATTAGCTTTAGCAATTCGTTCCGGCAGCAGTGCCGGGACATCAGGTCAAATTAATTGAAGAGTTTGATCCTGGCTCAGATTGAACGCTGGCGGCATGCCTTACACATGCAAGTCGAGCGGCAGCGCGGGGGCAACCCTGGCGGCGAGCGGCGGACGGGTGAGTAATGCATCGGAACGTGTCCTCTTGTGGGGGATAACCAGTCGAAAGACTGGCTAATACCGCATGAGCTCGAGAGAGGAAAGCAGGGGATCCGCAAGGACCTTGCGCGAGAGGAGCGGCCGATGCCGGATTAGCTAGTTGGCGGGGTAACGGCCCACCAAGGCGACGATCCGTAGCTGGTCTGAGAGGACGACCAGCCACACTGGGACTGAGACACGGCCCAGACTCCTACGGGAGGCAGCAGTGGGGAATTTTGGACAATGGGGGCAACCCTGATCCAGCCATGCCGCGTGTGTGAAGAAGGCCTTCGGGTTGTAAAGCACTTTCGGACGGAACGAAATCGCGCG
>DASWER010000007.1:0-4834 GCA_036394655.1 Burkholderiales bacterium | reverse complement strand
TGCCGACGCTCCTCTGGCTCGCGCAGTCCGGCACGCTCGAGTTCCACGTCTGGCATTCGCGGGCCAAGCCGGCGCCCGATGCGGCGAGCAAGGGCAGCGATTACGCGACCTCGCTCGAGTCGCTCGAAGCTTCGGTGCTGAATTACCCCGACTGGGTGGTCTTCGACATCGATCCCTACATTTACTCCGGCAAGGAAGCTCCGGGCGACGAGCCGGAGCTCAACACGGTGGCGTTCGAGAAGGGCAAAGAGGTGGCATTTCGCCTGCGCGAGCTCCTGAACAGCATGGGGCTCGAGCCGATCGTCAAAACCTCCGGCAAAACGGGGCTGCACGTTTTCGTCCCTATACGCCGCACCATCGATTTCGATACTGCGCGGCAGGTCTCCGAAATGGTCGGGCGCCATCTCATGCGCCTGCACCCGAAGGACATCACCCTCGAATGGAGCGTGCCCAAGAGAACCGGAAAGATCTTCATGGACTACAACATGAACGTGCGCGGCAAGACGCTGAACGTCGCCTACTCGCCTCGGGGCGCGGCGGGCGCGCCAGTGTCGATGCCCCTCACATGGGAAGAGCTCGCCCGCGCGCATCCGCTCGACTTCCGCATCACCAACGCCGCCGAGCACCTGGCCAAGGCGGGCGATCGCTGGCGCGATGCTTTGACCCGGAAGCAGAGCCTGGAAAAGGCGTTGGAGGGCGCTAAAACCTGAAAAATCCCGTTGTATTACAATCCGTTCCCCCGCGTTCTTGCTGCATCGTCGGAGGAAGGCAATGGCTGCACGATCGATCGCAACGTTGACGGTGTCGTTCGGGCTGGTGTCCATCCCGGTCAAGCTCTTCTCGGCCACCGAGGCGAGCCGCGCCATTTCGTTCAACCTGCTGCACAAGACCTGCGGCTCGCGGCTCAAGCAGCAGTACTTCTGCGTGAAGGAAGAAGTGCCGGTGGCGCGCGAAGACATGGCAAAGGGCTATGAATTCGCGAAAGACCAGTACGTCATGTTCACGCCCGAGGAGTTGAAGGCGCTGGAAGAGGCAGGCACGCATACGGCCGACATCACCGAGTTCGTGCCGATTGATTCGATCGATCCGGTGTATTTCGACAAGGCCTATTACCTGGCGCCCGATAAGGGTGGCGCGAAGCCCTATGCGCTGCTCGCGCGCGCTTTGCGCGACACGAAGCGCTGCGCACTTGGCCGGTGGGCCGCGCGCGGCAAGCAGTACATCGTGATGATCCGTCCTGTTGAAGACGGGCTCGTCATGCAGCAACTGCTCTATGCCGGCGAGGTGCGCTCGATCAAGGACATCGAGATCCCGAAGACCGAAGTGCGCGACGCGGAACTCAAGCTCGCGCAACAGCTGATCGAGCAGCAGGCAACCGACAAGTTCGACCCCAGCTCCTACACCGATGAAGTGCGCACCAGGATCGAAGCCGCGGTGCAGAAGAAGGTCGAGGGCCAGGAGATCACCATGGCCGAGGCGCCGGAGCAGGGCGCCCAAGTGATCGATCTCATGGACGCCTTGCGCGCGAGCTTGGAGAAGAAGCCCGCGAAGCGGGCACCCGCCGCGCAGCCCGCCAAGCCCGCCGCCCGCAAAGCCACCGGCAAGAAATAAAGTGCATGCGTACGGGGTGCGCGAGGTGCAGAAGCTCCTGCGCCTGCCGCTCAGCACCATCCGCACGCTGGTGCATGCCGGCTTCGTGTCGCCCACGCGCGGGCCGCGCAACGCCTGGCAGTTCTCCTTTCAGGATCTGATCGTCCTGCGCACCGCCCAGGCCCTTGCCGCGGCAAAGGTGCCGCCGCGGCGCATCGCCCGCTCGATGAGACAGTTGCGGCGCCACCTGCCGCAGTCGATGCCGTTATCCGGGCTGAGTATCGCTGCCGAGGCTGACCGGGTCGTGGTGCGCGAAGGCCGCAGCCGCTGGCAGGTCGATTCCGGCCAGTATCTGCTCGCCTTCGAAGGCAGCCCGACCGACGGGTCTCTGACGGTGCTCGAGCGACCAGCACACGCAATCGCGGATGCGGATACCTACATCGAGCGCGGCTATGCATTGCATGAAGCAGGCGAGCTCCAGCAGGCCGAGCGCACCTATCGGGAAGGGATCGACGCCTGCGGCGACGATCCGGTGCTGCTTTTCAATCTGGCCGTCGTCCTAGAAGACATGGAGCGCAAGAGCGACGCGGTCGGGGCTTACGAGCGCGCACTGAGCGCCGACCCGACGCTCGCCGACTGTCATTACAACCTGGCGCTCCTCTATGAAGCGCTCGCCAAGCCGCAGGATGCGATCCGGCACATGGCTCAATACCGGCGCATGACGAAGAAGAAATAGCGTTAAAACGCACGGCCCGCGCGCAGGTAGATCTTCGTCGAGCCGTTGGCATCCAGTCCTCTGGCAATTCCGGCTCGCGTCTGCAGGCCGAAGAGGTAGCCGACTTTCGGCTCCATGACGAGTTCCGCGCCGATGCCGCGGTGGTAATGCGGACTTGAGTCGCGTTCCCATGCGGCACCCATGTCTGCGAAAACGTTGAGCGCAACGCGATTGATGCCCACCGGCGGCACCATCAGATGCCGGTCGATGTCGGCGAGCGGCGTGCGCCACTCCACCGAGGTCACGCGCGCTCGATGGCCCATGAGCGTCGGCGTGCCGGTGGTATAGCCGCGCAGCGCAAAGTCGCGCTCGTTGAGCACCGGCAGCAGCATCAGATCATCGGACTTGCTGCCGCCGAGCTCGAAGCGCTCGGCATCGCGCTGACCATAGGCTTCGTTCCAGCGCAGGGCAAGCACGGATCGCCCCAACGGCAAGTGGCCGCGCCAGTCGGCGCGATACACATTGCCGCTAAAGGTGGCGCCCAATCCTTTGGAGGTTTCCGCGAACAGCCGCAGTTCCTGACCCTGGCTCGGACCTTCGGAGAGCCACTGGCTGCGGCGCGAATCGAGTCCGGCAACCAAGCCTATGACCCGCTCGTTCTGCACGCGCGAGGTGCTCGCCGCAAGGTCGTGGAAGTCTTCTTCCTCGATCGCGGCGCCGAGGCCCCAGTACCAGCGGCGATTGAGCGCAAGTTCGCGCCATAGCGAAACCCACTGCCCGTTTTGCTTGATGCTGTAGGCCTTGATCTCGCTCCTGCTGGAGCCGGGCTCGCTGGCGCGGACGGTGAGCGTGCGGTTCGCCACCACGCCGTGACGCCCGTCGTAAAGGTATTCCGCGCGCCCGAGCAGCTCGCCTTGCGTAAGTTCGACCATCGGGGCAAGCAGGTATTGATGAAGCTGGAGCGCATCCTGGCCGTAGACGATGGCGCCAAGGGCGACCGAGCCATCGGCGATTTGCACGAGCGGCGCCCAGGCCGTCGGACGCAGCGATGGCCAGGGCGAATAGCGCCGATCTTCGGCGACCACGGCATCGCTCGGCGCACCGGCGCCGCGCACCTCGATCCGCAGCTCGCGCCGCTCGAGCGGCTCTGGCGGGAGTCGATGCAGCCGAAGCGCGCCACCGTCCGGCTCGATCGTCGTAAGCAGCATCTCGCCGCGCAGCGGCGCGCTGATCTCCCGCACGCCGAAGGCCGTACGAGTCCAGCGCGATAGCGTTGAGCTGCCGCGCTTCCAGGACCACACGTCGTAGCTCTTGCCGTAATCGCCGACGAAGAATATTTCATCGGAAGCATCACCGAAACGCGGTGAATGCTTGACGGCTTCATCGTTGATTAGCACGACCGGCTTGCTGTCGCCGACTTCGATGAGCGCCCATCGTCCATCGCGCAAACTGGTGATCACGACCCGCTGCCCCTTTGCGGCGAGCCCGCTGATGGTTTCACCCGGCGCGGTGCGGTAAAGCGTTTGGACAGGCTTTCCGTGCTCCAGCACTACGACTTCGGCATCACCGGCTTCGACCCGCACCGCTGCGACGCGTCCGTCATCGAGGGCCGCCGCAAAGCGATGCCTCTCGCAATCGGTGAGCTTGCTACGGCGACCAAGTGAGTCGACGCGATGCAAGTTATAGAGCAGGTTATGGTCGCGGCAGATCTCCAGCTCCGCCATCAGCACGCTGTCGTCTGCGCCGGCGGCGAGGCGGGTATCGGGCTCGGTAGCGCGTAATGCGCGCGGTTTCTCGCCGGGCGCCTGACGCATGAGCTGAGGACGTGTATAGCCATCTCCCTGCACGTACCAACGCGCACCTGAAGCAGTAAGAGCCGGGCTCGAGAGCGAGAACGCGCGGACCAGGACCCCTCCAGCGCTGGTGTCAGGCGCACTTGGCGCAAAGCGTCCGCGTAACCAGCTCTGGTATTCGGCCCAAAGCTCATCCATCGGCTTGCCGGTCACGGCGACCGGGTTGCTCTGGACCTTGAACGGCACCACGTTGCCGCTGTAGTTGTCGATGAAGGCGCGGACCGACCTTTCGCCGTAGCGCTCGCGCAAGAAGAGAAAGAAGTAACTGCCGTA
The DNA here is from genome assembly GCA_036394655.1 of Burkholderiales bacterium. Lineage (GTDB taxonomy): Bacteria > Pseudomonadota > Gammaproteobacteria > Burkholderiales > SG8-39 > SCGC-AG-212-J23. Next base: position 403 of record DASWER010000007.1, on the reverse strand, counting down.
CAGATAGTCGCGATTAAGGGGAAACCCACGGCCGTCCGCATTCACTTCGCGAAGTGACCGCAGGCCGCGCGACACTTCGGCGCGCATCATCCCTTCGAAGTGGCTGTGCCCCAAGCGGCCGTATCCCCGCGTCGCTTCCGACTCGTTGTTTACGGCGAGGCCTTCGATGATCCACGTCGGCTGCAGCACGTTAGGGAAGAAGGGCACCAGGCGTCCGAGGACATCGCGCAGCGCGAGCGGGGCGCCTCTCGCCTTGTCCAGATGGACGATGTGGAACAACTCGTGGCTCAGCACGAGCTCGAGCCATTCGCGGTTCTGCAGCAGCTCGCCCTCGTCCGGTGGCGAAAGAAAGATTCCCGTGAAATTGAACGGCAGCGGCGAAGCGAAGCCGTTGGCGAAATCG
>DASWER010000006.1:0-2468 GCA_036394655.1 Burkholderiales bacterium | reverse complement strand
CTTCTTCACCATCGCGGGCTTCAGCACGCCGCCCGCGGAAAGGCCGAGGAACACGTCGGCGCCTGCGATGACTTCATCGAGCGTGCGCGCGCGCGTGTCCTTGGCGTAGCGCTCCTTGTCCGGATCCATCAGCTCGCGGCGTCCCTTGTACACCACGCCGTTGAGGTCGGTGACGGTGATGTTGGCGAGCGGCAGTCCCATTTTTTGCAACAGATCCAGGCACGCGAGCGCCGCCGCGCCGGCACCCGACGCGACTAATTTGACTTCCTCGATGCGCTTGCCGACCACCTTCAAGCCGTTGTAGACCGCCGCGCCGACGGTGATCGCGGTGCCGTGCTGGTCGTCGTGGAACACCGGGATCTTCATGCGCTTGCGCAGCGCGCGCTCGACGACGAAGCATTCGGGCGCCTTGATGTCCTCGAGGTTGATCGCGCCGAAGGTCGGCTCGAGCGAGGCGACGATGTCGATCAGCTTCTGCGGGTCGCGCTCGTCGATCTCGATGTCGAAGCAGTCGATGCCGGCGAACTTCTTGAACAGCACGCTCTTGCCTTCCATCACCGGCTTGGCGGCGAGCGGGCCGATCGGGCCGAGACCGAGCACCGCGGTGCCATTGGTGATCACCGCGATCAGATTCGAGCGCGCGGTGTAGAGCGCCGCGCACGCCGGATCGCGCACGATCTCTTCGCAGGCCGCGGCAACGCCGGGGGAATAGGCGAGCCCGAGGTCGCGCTGGTTGGTGAGCTGCTTGGTCGGACTAACGGAGATCTTGCCCGGCGGCGGCCGCCGGTGATAGTCGAGGGCGTTCTTCTTCAGCTGCTCGTCCACTCGACGATTCTATAGAATCCGCCGCACCATCGGAGAAGGACCACGGCAGGAGAAGGACCACGGCAGGCCAAAAGTCCCTCACGGCGCGCCGCGCCGCGGAAATCGAACCCTTCGAGGTGATGGACGTGCTCTCGCGCGCGCATGCGCTCGAGCGCGCCGGGCGGCACGTGGTGCACATGGAGATCGGCGAGCCCGACTTCACCGCGCCGGCGCCGGTGGTCGAAGCGGGCGTGCGCGCACTGCGCGAAGGGCGCACCGCGTACACCGCGACACTCGGCCTTCCGGCGCTGCGCGCAGCGATTGCCGCGCATTACGCCGACAGGTTCGCCACCACGCTGGACGCGAGCCGCGTGGTGGTCACATCGGGTGCATCGGGCGGCTTGCTCACGGTGGTCGCGCTCTACGTCGATCCTGGCGACGAGGTCCTGGTGCCCGATCCCGGCTATCCGGGATACCGGCACTTCGTGCGCGCGTTCGAAGGCCGGGCGCGGGCGCTCGCGGTGTCGCCTGCGGAGAATTTCCAGCCGACGCTCGAGATGGTGCGCGCCGCCTGGGGACCGCGCACCAAGGGCTTGCTGCTGGGCTCACCGTCCAATCCCACCGGTACGCTCATCCCGAAGGATGAATTGCGCGCCATCGCAGGCTTCATCGCCGAACGCGGTGGCGTGCTGATGGTCGACGAGGTCTACCAGGGCCTCGCCTACGGCGTGCAGCCCTGGACGGCGCTCGGGCTGCCGGGCGAAGTGGTCATAGTGAACAGTTTCTCGAAGTACTTCTGCATGACCGGCTGGCGCCTGGGCTGGGTGGTGCTGCCCGAGAGCGCGGTGCGCGGCTTCGAGAAGCTCGCGCAGCACCTCTTCATCTCCGCGCCGTCGGCGGCGCAGCATGCGGCGTGCGCGGCATTCACGCCGCAGAGCCTCGCAGTGCTGGAGGAGCGCCGGGCGGAGTTCGCCCGGCGCCGCGATTTCCTGCTGCCGCAACTGAAGAGCGCCGGCTTAGGCGTGCCGGCGGAGCCGCACGGCGCGTTCTACATCTACGCCGATTGCCGGCGCGATGCCCGCGAGTATTGCCTGCAGCTGCTGGAGAAAGAGGCCGTCGCGGCGACGCCGGGCGTGGACTTCGGCGCGAACGGCACCGGGCGCTACGTGCGCTTTGCCTATACCCGCTCGATGGGGGATCTGGAAGAAGCCGCCAAACGCATCAGGCGCTTTGCGGCTTCTTCGCCTTCTGCCTGAGCACTTCCAGCCGTGCGCGCTCGGCAAATACCTTGTTGGCGTACTGGGAGCTCGGCTCGTCGAAGGCACCGGCGTACATCTGCAGCGCGGTCTCGGTGTCGCGGAAGCGCCGCTGGTACTCGCGCAGGATCTGCGCGCCGACCTGGATGTTGACCTCGGGCTCGAGCAACGCGTCCTCGCCGCCGTGGTCCATCAGCTTCTCGAGGTGATATTTCGGCATCACCTGCATCAGGCCCCGCGCGCCGACGATGCTTTCGGCGACCGGGTTGTAGCGCGACTCGACCGCCATCACCGCCAGGATCAGGAGCGGATCGACCGAATGCTGCTCGCCCGCCCGGTAGGCCGTGGCGACGTAGCCCGAGATCGCGAACTCCGAGACGCGGTAGCGCTTGGCGATGTATTCGGTCA
>DASWER010000005.1:0-11924 GCA_036394655.1 Burkholderiales bacterium | reverse complement strand
GGCCCTTTTCGATCATCGGCTGCAGCCAGGCGAACTTGGGCGCGCGGTAGAGCACGGTGATCGGGAATTCGTCGGCAGCGATCTTGGCGGCGATCTCGAAGCAGCCCAGGTGCGGCGTGAGGAACACGATCCCCTTGCCGGCCGCGCGCGCCGTATCCACGTGTTCGCGTCCATCGATGCGGCGTACCAGGGCAGTGACTTCCGCCGCCGGCCGCAGCCACACGGCGGGCAGTTCGGCGAGCATGCGGCCGGCGCCGGCGATCGCCGCGTGGCGCGTCGCCGCATCTTCCCCATAGCCCGCGGCCTCGAGATTTTCCCGCAGGTGGCGCCGGTAGGTGGGCGACAGCCCATACATCGCCCACCCGAGCAACGCGCCCAACACGTGCAGGACCGCGAGCGGAAACCGCGCCGCGAGGCCCATCAGGAAGCGCGACATCTGGTATCCTTGCAACCCCGTTTTTTCAAGCGGATCAAGAGTAAACACATGAGCGATTTTCTTTTCACATCCGAGTCAGTTTCCGAGGGCCATCCCGACAAAGTCGCGGACCAGATATCGGATGCGGTGCTCGATGCGATTCTAAAGCAGGACAAGACCTCGCGCGTCGCCGCCGAGACGCTGGTCAAGGACAACCTGGTGGTGCTCGCCGGCGAGATCACCACCAACGCGCGCGTCCACTACGACGAGGTGGCGCGCAACACCATCAAGCGCATCGGCTATCACGATCCGGCGATCGGCTTCGACGCCTCGACCTGCACGGTGCTCATCGCCTACGGGCAGCAATCGCCCGATATCGCGCGCGGCGTCGACCAGGGCAATCTCGACCAGGGCGCCGGCGACCAGGGCCTGATGTTCGGCTATGCCTGCGACGAGACGCCGAGCTACATGCCGATGGCCATCTTCCTCTCGCATCGCCTGGTCGAGCGCCAGGCGGAGTTGCGCAAGAGCGGCAAGCTGGCGTGGCTGCGCCCCGATGCCAAGTCGCAGGTCACCATCCGCTACGCCAACGGCCGGCCCGAGTCGCTCGATACCGTGGTGCTCTCGACGCAGCATGCCCCGGGCATCGAGCACAAGAAGCTCTCGGAAGCGGTGATCGAGGAAGTGATCAAGCCGGTGCTGCCCAAGAACATGATGAAGGGCAAGATCAACTACCTGGTCAACCCGACCGGCGCCTTCGAGATCGGCGGTCCGAAGGGCGACTGCGGCGTCACGGGACGCAAGATCATCGTCGACACCTACGGCGGCTCGGCGCCGCATGGCGGCGGTGCTTTCTCCGGCAAAGATCCGTCGAAGGTCGATCGTTCAGCCGCGTACGCGGCTCGTTACGTGGCCAAGAACATCGTCGCCGCGGGACTGGCGTCGAAATGCCTGGTGCAGGTGTCTTACGCCATCGGCGTTGCGCGCCCGACCAGCGTGATGGTCACGACGCAAGGCACCGGCAAGATGTCCGACGATGCCCTCTCGGCGCTGGTGACGAAGCACTTCGACCTGCGCCCGCGCGGCATCATCCAGATGCTCGATCTGTTGCGCCCGATCTACGAGAAGACCGCCGCCTACGGCCACTTCGGCCGCGAGGACCGCGATTTCACCTGGGAAGCGACCGACAAGGCGCTCGCACTGAAGCAGGCCGCGTAGCTCTACCCGGAGGACAAATGAAGCCACCATTCCGTGCCGACCATGTCGGCAGCCTGCTGCGTCCCCAGGAGCTGCACGACGCCCGCGCGAAGCACCGCAAGGGAGAGCTGTCCGACGCGGAGCTGAAGAAGATCCAGGACAAGGACATCCGCGAGGCGGTCAAGCTCCAGGAAGATCTCGGCCTGCAGGCGGTCACCGACGGCGAGTTCCGCCGCGACTGGTGGCACATCGACTTCATCCACGGCTTCGACGGCGTCGATCTCACGGTCAACAAGACGCATACCTTCCAGGCAAGCCACGAGCAGCCGCCGATGTTCAAGCTCAACGGCAAGATCCGGCGCACCCGGCCGAGCATGCTCGAGCACTTCAAGTTCCTGAAGTCGGTGGTCACCAAGGGCACGCCCAAATTCACCATGCCTTCGCCGGCGATGCTCCATGCGAGGAGCGACCGCGAGGCGCTGAAGAAGGCGTATCCGAACCTCGACAATTTCTGGGAAGACATCACCAAGGCCTACCGCGACGAGATCGCCGACCTCTACAAGGCGGGCTGCCGCTACCTGCAGATCGACGACACGACGATCGCGATGTGGGGCGATCCGAAGGTGCAGGAGTCGTTCAAGAAGCTCGGCGACGACCCGAAGCGGGACGCCGAGATGTACACCGCCGCGGTGAACGCGGCGATCCGCGACGTGCCCGACGACATGACGGTCGCGATCCACACCTGCCGCGGCAACTTCAAGAGCACCTGGCTGGCGAGCGGCGGTTACGCCGACTTCGTCGCCGAGCGCGTGTTCACCGGCCTGGACGTCGACGGCTTCTTCCTCGAGTACGACGACGAGCGCTCCGGCGGCTTCGAGCCGCTGCGCCTGGTGCCCAAGGGCAAGAAGGTGGTGCTCGGTCTGGTGAGCTCCAAGCTGCCCGAGCTCGAAGCGAAGGACACGCTCAAGCGGCGCATCGACGCCGCGGCCAAGTACGTGCCGATGGAGAACCTTTGCCTCTCGCCGCAGTGCGGCTTCTCGAGCACGCACCACGGCAACAACCTCACCGTCGAGCAGGAGAAGGCCAAGCTCAAGCTGTGCATCGACACCGCCCGCGAAATATGGGGCAGCTCCTAAAACCCATAGCGGATACCTCCATCTTCGACCTGCGCCTTTCGCGGCGCGGGTTCCGGCTGAACAAGATGTGCGCTTCGCTGTGCACCCCGGAGAACCGGGAAGCCTTCAAGCGCGACGAGCAAGGCTACATGACGCGCTTCGCGCTGTCGGAGGAGGAGCAGGCGCTCATCCGCAAGCGCGACTTCCAGGGACTGATCGACGCCGGCATGAACATCTACTTCATGATCAAGATCGGCTCGGTCACCGGCAACGGGCTCTACAAGATGGGCGCGCAGATGCGCGGCGAGAGCTACGAGGAGTTCCTCGCGACGCGCAACATCCGCGGCGCGACCTAGTGGGCAGGGTAGTAGGGGGTATCGGCCTGTCGCATGTGCCGTCGATCGGCCCGGTGGTCGACCGCGGCCGCACGCAGGAGCCGGCGTGGAAGCCGCTGTTCGACGCCTACGTGCCCGTCCGGGAGTGGTTAGCGGAATTGAAGCCCGATGTGGCGATCGTGGTCTACAACGACCACGGCGCCGATTTCGCGTTCGACAAATATCCGACCTTCGCGCTTGGCGTCGCCGAGCGCTATGCCATCGGCGACGAGGGCTACGGCACGCGGCCGCTGCCCGAAGTCGCCGGCGACGTGGAGCTCTCGACGCATCTGGCGGAGGCGCTGATCTATGAGCACGAGTTCGACCTCACGCTGTGCCAGGAGCTCGCCGTCGAGCACGGCTTCCTGGTGCCGATGAACCTCTGCTTCCCGCACGGCGCCAATGGCTGGCCGGTGCGCGCCATTCCGCTGGAAGTGAATGTCGTCCAGCATCCGCTGCCCACCGCACGGCGCTGCTATCGCCTGGGGCAGGCGCTGCGCGCCGCCATAGAGAGTTACCCCGGCAACAGCAGGGTCGTGGTGCTCGGCACCGGAGGCATGTCGCACCAGCTCCAGGGCAAGCGCTTCGGCTTCATGAACGAAAAGTTCGACCAGTGGTTTCTCGACCAGCTCGAGCGCGATCCGGAGGCGCTGGCGGAGCTCAGCCACCAGAAAATCATGGAGCAGGCCGGCGCCGAGGCGGTCGAGCTCATCATGTGGCTCACCATGCGCGGCGCAGTGTCGCCGCGCGCGCGGCGCGTGCATCGGAACTACTACGCGCCGATGACCACCGGCATGGGGCTCATCAGCTTCGAAGGGTAGGTCTTAGATGCGGCCGAGCGCGAGGACCACGCCGGCCGCGCCGGCGAACACCACGGCGACGAACAGCTGCCGCACGGCGGCATCGCGGTAGAGCCTGCGTAGCAAACCGACCGGGCGCGGCATGCGCCCGAGCGATGCGTCCTTCAGGCGTCGCAGCGCGGGCGTGGCGTCGAACAGCCGCGAGACCGGCAGCTTCGTATCGACGGCAATCATGTGCGCGGGCGGCGCGTCCGGCGCCTTTTCCGACAGCGCCTCGAGCTTGACGGTCCTGCTGCCCTCGCCGCTCGGCTCCGAAGGATCGGGCGAGCGCAGCTCGGCGGCGCAGGTCGCGAGGTCGGCGGCGAGCTCGCGCGCGTCCTGGTAGCGCACCGTGGGATCTTTCTTCAGCGCGCGCGCCACCACGAAATCCACCATCGGCGGCAGGCCCGGCACCTGGCGCGTCGGCGGCACGTGCTCGGTCTGCGTAATGAGGTGCTGCACCTGGTGGATATCCTCGCCGGCGAACAGCCGCGTGCCGGTGAGCATTTCGTAGAGCACGATGCCGAGCGAGAAGATGTCCGAGCGCTGGTCGACCGGCTGACCGGAGATCTGCTCGGGCGACATGTAGCGCGGCGTGCCGAGCACCATGCCGGTGCTGGTCTTGTGGTCGGCCATGCGCATGCGCGCCAGGCCGAAGTCCATGATCTTCGCCTGTCCGCCGCCGTTCAGCATGATGTTGCCGGGCTTGATGTCGCGATGCACGACGCCGCGAGCGTGCGCGTAGGCGAGGCCCTCGGCGACCTGGCGCGCGATCGCGACGGCCTCTGCGGCGGGGATCGATTCCTTCTGCAGCCGCGTGCGCAAGTCCGTGCCTTCGAGGAGCTCCATCGCGAGATACGCCATGCCTTCGTGCTCGCCGTAGTCGAAGGTGGTGACGATGCTCGGATGATTGAGCTTGCCGGCGGCTTTCGCTTCCATCATGAAGCGCTTCTGGTACTCCGCGCGGCCTGCGGAATCCTCGGCCAGGATGATGGTCTTCAGCGCCACCAGCCGATCGAGGTTCGGGTCCTCGGCCTTGTAGACGATGCCCATCGCGCCGCGCCCGAGCTCGCCGAGGATCTTGTAGCGCCCGATCTTCTTCTTCGCCATCAGTAGCCCACGCGCTGGACCAGTGCGCGCACGTAGGGATATTTGTCCATCACCGCGCTGGCAAAAGGCTTGTCGCTGTCGGCGGAGATGCGGGTGGCGATGCCGCCGCCAACGCAGGCGACGACCAGTACCGCCGTCGCCAGGGTGTAGCGCAGCTGGCGGCGCGCCACGGCTTTCTCGTCGAGGCTGAAGACTTCGTGGTCGCGCAATCCCGCGTCCTTGAAGGCGCCCGCGGGTAGAAGCGATACCTCGCGCCCGGGCGCGGCGTCAGCGAGCGCATTGCGAAACGAACGCGAAGCGAGGAGCCGCGAAGCGGCGGCGAATTCGGCGATCGCCGCGGCGACCGCGATGCCGTCGCCGGTCATGCCTTCCGCGCCTTTGCGACCCGAGAGCTGCAGCGCGCCGTGATTGATCCCGGCCGAGAGCGGCAGGCCCGCCGCCGCGGCGGTGAGCGCGCGCTGAGCCAGGCGAAGCGCGCCGATCGGATCGCGCAGCAGCACGATCGCCGCGCCGTCCGAGGCCTCGAGCACGATGCGCCCCGCGGGCTCGAGCTCTGCGCCCGTCACCGCGACCACCGCCTCGAGCTGCGCGCGCAGGCGCGCCTGCTCGCTCGCCGGACGCCGGGCAAAGTCCTGGATGCGCAGGAAAACCACGCTCGCTACTACGGAAGCCCCCATGGCCCGCAGCATGCAGGCTTTGCGCGCCTATGAAAAGGAAAAAGAACCGGTTAAAATCCGCCCCGCTGAGGAGCGTTGCGTCCCCGCCAAGGTAGAGCCGGGGGTCAGGCTCAGCTAAATTCAACGGCGCTCGCACCGGAAACGGTGCGGGCGCTTTGTCTTTTCTGGAGGGTGTGAATGAAAGCAGCCGATTCGAAATTCAGCGATTTCCGCGTCGCCGACCTCTCGCTCGCCGACTGGGGGCGAAAGGAGATCGCGATCGCCGAGTCCGAGATGCCCGCGCTGATGGGAATCCGCGCCGAGTTCGCGGCGAAGCAGCCCCTCAAGGGCGCGCGCATCGCGGGCTCGCTCCACATGACGATCCAGACCGCGGTGCTGATCGAGACGCTGAAGGCGCTCGGCGCCGAGGTGCGCTGGGCCTCGTGCAACATCTTTTCCACCCAGGATCACGCCGCCGCGGCGATCGCCGCCGGGGGTACGCCGGTATTCGCCTACAAAGGTGAATCGCTGGAGGAATACTGGGAGTTCACCCACAAGATTTTCGAGTTCGGCGAGGGCCGCGGCCCGAACATGATCCTCGATGACGGCGGCGATGCCACGCTGCTGGTGCATCTCGGCCAGCGCGTCGAGAAGGAGCCGGCGCTGATTTCCGAGCCGAAGAGCGAGGAGGAGGAATACCTCTTCGCCTCGATCAAGAAGAGAAAGCCCAGCTGGTACGCGCAGATTGCCAAGGACATCAAGGGCGTGACCGAGGAGACCACCACCGGCGTGCATCGCCTCTACCAGATGGCGAAGGACAAGCGCCTGCTGTTCCCCGCCATCAACGTCAACGACTCGGTCACCAAGTCGAAGTTCGACAACATCTACGGCTGCCGCGAGTCGGTGGTCGACGGCATCAAGCGCGCCACCGACGTGATGGTCGCGGGCAAGGTCGCGCTGGTGGCCGGATTCGGCGAAGTGGGCAAGGGCTGCGCCCAGGCGCTGCGCGGCCTTCAGGCGCAGGTGTGGGTCACCGAGATCGACCCGATCTGCGCGCTGCAGGCGGCGATGGAAGGCTACCGTGTCGTGACCATGGACTACGCCGCCGACAAGGCCGACATCTTCGTCACCGCGACCGGCAACTTCCAGGTGATTACGCACGACCACATGAAGCGCATGAAGAACAATGCCATCGTGTGCAACATCGGCCACTTCGACAACGAGATCGACATCGCCGGCGTGAAGCAGTACAAGTGGGAGAACATCAAGCCGCAGGTCGACCATGTGATCTTTCCCGACGGCAAGCGCATCATCATGCTGGCCGAAGGGCGCCTGGTGAACCTCGGCTGCGGCACCGGCCACCCCTCGTACGTGATGAGCTCGTCGTTCGCCAACCAGGTGCTGGCGCAGATCGAGCTTTTCGGCAACACCGCCAAATACCCGATCGGGGTCTACATCCTGCCCAAGGCGCTCGACGAGAAGGTGGCACGCCTGCAGCTCAAGACGCTGAATGCGCAGCTCACCGAGCTCACCGAGGAGCAGGCGCGCTACATCGGCGTGCCAAAGACTGGGCCGTACAAGTCGGACCACTACCGCTATTGATGTGAAGGTCGCGATCTTCGGCTCGGGCGGCGTCGGCGGCTACTTCGGTGCCCGCCTCGCCGCCGCGGGCAACGAGGTGCACTTCATCGCGCGCGGCAAGCATCTGGCCGCGATGCGCGAGCAGGGACTGAAGGTGAAGAGCGCGCTCGGCGATGCGCACATCAAGCCGGTGCACGCGACCGACAACCCGGCCGAGATCGGCCCAGTCGACATCGTCACCTTCGCGGTGAAGCTATGGGACACCGAAGCAGCGGCTGAGCAGCTGCGCCCGCTGATCGCCAAGGGCGGCCACGTGATCCCGTTCCAGAACGGCGTCGAATCGATCGAGCGGCTGGCGCGCATCCTGGGCGCGGAGCGTGTCATGGGTGGCTCGGCGTATATCGGCACCCGCATCGGCGCGCCCGGCGTCATCGAGCACACCGGCAGCATGGCGCGGCTGCGCTTCGGCCCGGTGCTCGCTGCGCAGCGGCCGGCAGCGGAGCGCTTCCTCGCCGCGTGCCTGCAGGCCGGCATCATGACCGAGCTTGCAGAGGACATCGTGCTCGTCAACTGGGAGAAGTTCGTCTTCCTGGTAGCGATGTCGAGCGCGACCAGCGTGGCGCGCGCGCCGCTCGGCGTGGTGCGCGAGGATCCCGAGCTGCGCTGGCTCTTCGAGCAGGCGATGCGCGAGACCTGGCGGCTCGGGCGGGCGCGCGGCGTGAAGCTGCCCGATGACTTTGTCGAAAAGCAGCTCGCCTTCGCGCAGACGCTGCCGGCGGAGATGCGCACCTCGATGCAGCACGACCTCGAAGCCGGCCACCGCCTCGAAGCGCCCTGGCTGTGCGGCGCGGTGGCGCGCATGAGCGCGCAGGCCGGGCTCGAGGCGCCGGTCAACCACACCGTTTATGCGGCGCTCAGGCCCTTCGTCAATGGACGCTAAGGCTTTCAGCTTCGAGTTCTTCCCGCCGAAGACGGTCGAGGGCAAGGAGAAGCTGCGCGCGACCTGGCAGGAGCTCGCCAAGCTCAAGCCGCGCTTTTTCTCGTGCACCTTCGGCGCCGGCGGCTCGACGCGCGAAGGCACGCTCGAGACGGTGCTGGAGATCCGCAAGGCCGGGCACCACGCCGCGCCGCACCTTTCGTGTGTCGCCTCGACCCGCGAGGAAATCGGCGAGCAGCTCGAGCGCTACCGCAGCAATGGCATCCGCCACATCGTGGCGTTGCGCGGGGACATGCCGTCGGGGGTCGCGGCCTCGGGTGAGTTCCGCTATGCCAACGAATTGGTCGCCTTCATCCGCGAGCGCACCGGCGACTGGTTCCACATCGAGGTGGCCTGCTACCCCGAATACCATCCGCAGACGCGCATCGCCCGCGACGAGCTCGTCGCCTTCAAGCGCAAGGTCGACGCTGGCGCCGACGCCGCGATCACGCAGTACTTCTACAACCGCGACGCCTTCTTCCGCTTCGTTGATGAAGCGCGCAAAGCCGGCATCAACGTACCGATCGTCCCCGGGATCATGCCGATCGGCAATTTCTCGCAGCTCGCGCGCTTCTCGGAGGCCTGCGGCGCCGAGATTCCACGCTGGATGCGCATCAAGCTCGAGGGCTATCGCGACGACGCGGCCTCGATCCGCGCCTTCGGCCTCGACATCGTCACCGATCTTTGCCGCAGCCTGCTCGAAGGCGGCGCGCCCGGCTTGCACTTCTATACGCTCAACCAGGCCACGCTCTCGGCCGAGATCTGGAAGCGCCTCGGCCTCTGAGCGCCGAATTCACCGCTCATGTCACCGAGCTCCTGGCCGGGCTGGGGCGACTGCAGTCGCGACCGATGTTCGGCGGGCACGGCCTCTACAGCAGCGGCAAGTTCTTCGCCTTCGTGCTGGACGACGTGCTGTACCTAAAGGCGGATGCAGAAAGCCGGCCGCAGTTTGTCGCGGCAGGCTGCAAGCCCTTCGTCTGGAACAAACGCCCCTCGGTCAACTACTACCGCGCGCCCGCCGAGGCGCTCGAATCTCCGGACGCGGCCCTGCGCTGGGGGCGCGAGGCGCTGCGCGCCGCTATCGCAGCAAAACCTTCGCCGCCGGCCCGGCGCGCTCGTAGCCGCGCCAAACCCCACCCTCGCGGCAAGCGCCGAACTGGAAAGGCGTGATGTCGCGCCCCGGGGTGACGAAGCGCAGATCGACGAACCATGCGCAGTCGTCGGTGCGGCCATCCAAGGCCGGCTGCGTCGCGAACCAGCGGAAGAACCCGAGCGCCTCCGAGTTCCACGCCTCGCGCGCTGTCGCCTGCTCGACTTCCCCGTAGCGCGTGCGCCTTACCCAGATTGCCTTGTCGAGCGGCATATAAGGCGAATCGACGCGCGCGATGAAGCCGTCGCCCGGCTGATAGCGCCGCGGCACCTTGCGCACCAGGTTGACGTGCGCGAACTCGTGCGCTTCGTCGTCGCTCACGAACACGGTCCAGTTGAAAGGCGACACGGGCCGCGGATGCGCATCGATGCGCGTGCCCGGCCTCGCGTGCTGCGCAGCGAACTCGAGCGCGTGCTCGCGCTGCAGGTACTGGAAGCCGACATAGGCGACCAGCACGCCGAGCCCCAGGACGGCCGGCCAGCGCGAGCGATAGGCGATGGCCGATGCGATCAGCCCGGCGACGATGATGCCGCTGAACCAGAGATCGATGATGAAGGTGGTGCCGATGCCCGCGCGCCAGTCGGACAACGGCGCGAGCACCATCGTGCCGTAGCTCGTGATCACATCGCCCGCGATATGCGCGCCGATGCTCAGCGCCGTAATGCCGTAGAGCGCGCGCCAGCCGCCCGGCTCGCGCAGCAGCTTGGCGAGCAGCCACGACACCAGCAGTGCCCAGAGCGGCAGCAGGATCAGCGAATGCGTGACCCCGCGGTGATTGAGCAGGTAGGTGACCGGCCCGCCGAAGCTCGCGACGAAATCGAGATCCGGCGCCGCGCAGGCGAAGAAGCCGGCGGCGATCCAACGCGGCAGCGAGCGCGGCGGCGCATCTTTCGATGCGCTCGCGCGCGCGAGCAGCGCGCCGGACAGTGCGTGAGTTAAGGTATCAATTCGGGGTCAGGGCCTGGAAAATAATTACCACCCTGGCCCCGAATTAGGCCGCTCGTTTTTTGCGTTGCGCGTCCTTGACGTGCATCTGCGCGTAGGCGCCGTGTGCTGCAGCCTCGGCGTCGCCGACGTGCACCGCCACGCCCATGTCGGAGAGCACCGAGCCGAGCGCCGACAGGCACAGCATCACGTTATCCGGGCGGCAGCTGTAGCCCATCAGGCCGATGCGCCAGATCTTGCCGGCGAGCGGCCCGAGTCCGGCGCCGATCTCGATGCTGAACTCGTTGAGCAGCGTCTTCCTGACCTCGGCCTCGTTCACGCCCTGCGGGCACATCACCGCATTCATCTGCGGCAGCTGGTACTTCTCGGCGACGAGCATCTTCATGCCCATCGCCTCGAGCCCGGCTTTCAACGCCAGGTGGTGGCGCGTGGCGCGCGCCCAGGCGTTCTCCAGCCCTTCCTCGCGGATGAGAAGCAGCGCCTCGTGCAGCGCGAAGAGCGAGTTGGTCGGCGCGGTGTGATGATAGGTACGGGTGCCCGCGCTCCAGTAGTTGAAGAGCAGGTTCATGTCCATGAACCAGCTGTGGATCTTGTCCTTCCGCTTCTTCACGCGCTCCACCACACGGTCGGAGAACGACACCGGAGAAAGGCCCGGCGTGCACGACAGGCACTTCTGGCTCGCCGAGTAGATGGCGTCGAGCTCCCACTCGTCGACCTTCACCGGCGTGCCGGCAAGCGAGGTCACCGCGTCGACGATCACCAGCGCATCGTGCTTGTGCGCGATCTGCGTCAGCGTCTTTGCATCCGACTGGCAGCCGGTCGAAGTCTCGGCGTGCACGAAGGCGACGATCTTCGCGTCTTTGTTCTTCTTCAGCGCGTCCTCGACCTTCTGCGGATCGACCGGCTCGCCCCACTTGTCCTCGACCAGCACCGGGGTGCCGCCGCAGCGGATCACGTTCTCGAGCATGCGCCCGCCGAAGACGCCGTTCTGGCAGACGATCACCTTGTCGCCCGGCGCCACCATGTTGACGAAGCAGAACTCCATGCCGACCGAGCCCGGGCCCGAGAGCGGAAAGGTGAGCGGATTCTTCGTCTGGTAGACGTAGCGCAGGAGCGATTTGAGCTCCTCCATCATCTCGACGAACACCGGATCGAGATAGCCGATCGCGGGCTGGCTCATGGTGGTCAGCACGCGCGGATGGATCTCGGTCGGGCCGGGGCCCATCAGCGTGCGCTGCGGCGGATGGAAGGACTGGATGCGCTTGCTCGGCGCGTACTGGCTCATGGGATCGCTCTCTGGTAGACCGAAGGGAAGATGCCCGGGGCGCGACTTCACGCGCACCGGATTCTTGGCGCTCGCCTCGTTGATGATGTCGAGCGCGTTGATGCGGCCCTGCGTGATGCGCTCGACCTCGCCGGCCCAGCGCGCCGGCACGTAGCCGGTCTTCACCCAGTTATGGACCACCGCACGGTCGAGCTGAAAGGCGCGGGCGACATCCGCCTGGCTGCCGAAAATCTCGACCAGTTGCTCCGCGCAGTTCATCGCCCAAGGCTAGCGTGTCAAGC
>DASWER010000004.1:0-3429 GCA_036394655.1 Burkholderiales bacterium | reverse complement strand
CATCAGCTTCTCGTGGCCGACACCACCGACGTCCTCCAGCATGAAGTCGAAGCCCGCCGCGGTGCCCAGGCCGCGGATCGGCGGCGGATTGACCGTGACGATGGTGGCGTCCTTGTAGCTGGCGAAATGCGCGTTCATGCGGTCGACCAGCGCCTGCGCCGTGAGATCGGAGGCGCTGCGCTGGCCCCAATCCTTGAGACGCACGAAGATCATCGCCTGGCTCTGGCCGCGGCCGGCGAAGTTGAAGCCGTTGATCTGGAAGTTCGCGTCCACCATGCGCGTTTCCTGCGTCGAGAGATAGGCGCTCACGTCGTCGAGCGCGGCCTGCGTGCGCACGAACGCGGCGCCCGGCGGCGTCTGCACCTGGACGAAGAGGTAGCCCTGGTCCTCGACCGGCAGGAACGAGGTCGGCAGTCGTGTGAAGAGCAGTCCCACGGCGACGATCACGGCGCCATAGATCAGGAACCAGCGTCCCGAGCGCGCGATGACGTGGCGCACGCCGCCGAGATAGCCGTTGCGGCCATGGTCGAAGGAAGCGTTGAACCAGCGTGCGAAGCGGTTCTTCGCTGCGTGGCCCGGCTTGAGAAGCGTCGCGCAGAGCGCCGGTGTGAGCGTCAGCGCGACGAACACCGAGAGCAGCATTGCCGCGGCGATGGTGAGCGCGAATTGACGGTAGATGGCGCCGGCGGTGCCGCTCGAGAAAGACACCGGGACGAATACCGCCGCGAGCACCATGGCGACGCCGACCAGCGCGCCGCTGATCTGGCTCATCGCCTTCTTGGTCGCCTCGCGCGGCGAGAGCCCTTCCTCGCTCATCACGCGCTCGACGTTCTCCACCACCACGATGGCATCGTCCACCAGCAAGCCGATGGCGAGCACCATGCCGAACATCGACAGCGTGTTGATGCTGAAGCCGAGCGCCGCCATCAGGCCGAAGGTGCCGAGCAGGACGACCGGGATGGCGATCGCCGGGATGATCGTCGCGCGCCAGTTCTGCAGGAAGAGCAGCATCACCAGCACGACCAGCGCGATGCCCTCGAGCAGCGTCTTCACCACCTCGGTGATCGAGGCGGTGATGAACGGCGTGACGTCGTTCGGATAGACGACGGAGAGGCCCGGCGGGAAGTACTTCGAGAGCTGCGCCACGCGCGCGCGCAGGGCGTTAGCCGTGTTGAGCGCGTTGGCGCCGGTGGCGAGCTGGATGCCGATGCCCGCGGCGGGCTCGCCGTTGTACTTGTTGTCGACGTTGAAGCTCTCGGCGCCGAGCTGCACGCGCGCGACATCGCGCACCCGCACCTGGGAGCCGTCGGGCAGGACTTTCAGCAGGATCGCGCCGAACTGCTCGGGCGTGCGCAGCAGCGTCGCCTCGGTGATGGTGGCGTTCAATTGCTGCGTGGCGGGCGCGGGGTTGCCGCCGAGCTGGCCGCCGGAGACCTGCACGTTCTGGCTCGTGATCGCGTTGGTGACGTCGAGCGGCGTGAGCTGGTAGTTGGTGAGCTTCACCGCATCGAGCCAGATGCGCATCGCGTACTGGGTGCCGAAGATGTTCAGATTGCCGACCCCGTCGATGCGGCTGATCGGGTCCACTACGTTCGACACGATGTAATTCGCGATGTCGAACTTCGTCATGTTCTTGTCGGACGAGACGAAGCCGATCACCATCAGGAAGGAACTCGTCGACTTGGTGACGCGGATGCCAGACTGCGTGACCTGCGCAGGCAGCAGCGGCACCGCGAGCTGCAGCTTGTTCTGCACCTGCACCTGCGCGATGTCGGGATTCGTGCCCGGCGCGAAGGTCAGGGTGGTGGTCGACTGGCCGGTGTCGTCGCTCTGCGAGTCGAGGTAGATGAGGTGGTCGATGCCGCTCATCTGCTGCTCGATCACCTGCACCACGGTGTTCTCCACCGTCTGCGCCGAGGCGCCGGGATAGGTGGTGCTGATCTGCACGGTGGGCGGCGCGATCGGCGGCACTTGCTCGATCGGCAGCCCCATGATCGACAGGCCGCCGGCGAGCATGATGAGCAGCGCGATCACGATCGCGAAGATCGGCCGGGCGATGAAGAAGTTCGGCATCGTCAGCTCGCCGCGGCCGTCTTGACGGGGGCGGCGACCGCGCGCACCGTCATGCCGGGCTGCACCTTCTGCGTGCCGGCGACGATCACCTGCTCGCCTTCCTGAAGACCGCCCTCGACGACCCACTGGTCGCCGAACGTGCTATTCGCCTGGATCGAGCGTTGCGCCACCTTGCCATCGGCGCCGACGACCAGCGCCGTCGCCTGTCCCTTGGCATCGCGCGTCACGCCCTGCTGCGGCACGAGCATCGCCTGGTCGTTCACGCCCTGCTCGATGCGCGCGCGCACGAACATGCCGGGCAGCAGCACCTGGTCGGGATTCGGAAACACCGCGCGCACCGTGACCGATCCGGTGCCCGGGTCCACCGTGACGTCGGTAAATTGCAAGTTGCCGGCGACCGGATACTGGGTGCCGTCTTCGAGGAACAGCGTCACCTTGGCGCCGTTGGCGCCGTCCACCTTGGTCCGGCCGCTGGCGACGTCGCGCCGCAGCTGCAATCCCTGGACGCTCGACTGGTTCAGATCGACGTAGATCGGATCGAGCTGCTGCACGGTCGTCATCGGGGTCGCGGCGGCCGCCTGCACGTACGCGCCCGGCGTCACCAGCGATATGCCGATGCGCCCTGCGATCGGGGACGCGACGCTGGTATAGCCCAGATTGAGCGTCGCCTGCTGAACCAGCGCCTTTGCCGCCGCCAGGTCGGCCGCGGCCTGCCCCTGCGCAGCGACGGCGTTGTCGTAGTCCTGCCTGGCGACGCCGTTGCCGGTCAGAAGAATCTTGTAGCGCTCGGCGAGTGCCGTGGTGGAGACGAGGTTGGCCTGCGCCTTCTGCTCGGCCGCCTTGGCACTATCCAGCGCGGCGCGATAAGGCGCGGGATCGATCTGGTAGAGGCGCTGACTCGCCTTTACGTCACTGCCTTCGGTGAAGCCGCGCTGCAGCACGATGCCGTCGACGCGTGCGCGCACCTGGGCGACGAGGTAGGGCGAGGTGCGGCCCGGAAGCTCCGTCGTCACCGGCACCGCCTGCTTGTGCACGGCGACCACGGTGACTTCGGGTGGCGCCGGTGGCGCTTTCGCCTGCTTGGCGTCGACGCACGCGCCAAGCAGCACCGGTATTGAGAGTAACGCTAATCGATGCAACAGCCTTTTCATATCGAGCCCCTTGGTAAACCCATCTCGTCCTCCCGCGGTAAGAGAAGGACCTCCCCACACCAGGCGCCTCCAAGGGGAGGAGGTTGGGCGCCTGGACTGCCGTGGGAAGGTCCGAAGTCGTGCTACTTCACATCAAGGCCCTCGGGTTTCCACGGGCCCCACAGCGCGGGGCCAGCGTCCGACGAGCCCGCCAACGTATTCCTTA
>DASWER010000003.1:0-11972 GCA_036394655.1 Burkholderiales bacterium | reverse complement strand
TCTCGCCGAGCAGCGCACCGCGGTCGAACACCCACTGCACCAGGCCGTCGGCGAGTCCGAGCATCGGCAACGGCAGCCGCACGCCGTCGGCGTACTGCAGGTAGCAGGTGTAGATCGGCTGGTAGGAATACTCCGGGGCGTCGGGCACGAGCGTCTTCAGCTGATGCGGGCCGACGGCCACGATGATGCGCTCGAACGACTGCCGCAACGCGCCGAGGTCCTTGACCGGCGCTTGCAACCGGATCTCGCCGCCGTGCGCACGCACATAGTCCGCGGCAGGTTCGGGGAAGAGGCGCGACAGATCCACGCGCGGTAACAGCAAGTCGCTCGCCGCGGCGGCGCCGCCGAGCGTGTCGCGCAGCGTCGCCAGGAACACTTTGGCCGAAGCGAGCTCGGGCGGCGTGTTGAGCGCCGAGACGCAGAGCGGACGCCAAAGATAGTGAGCGACTTGTCCGTCCTGGCCATTGCGCGCGAGCAGCTCGCTCACCGGCAGATCGTCGATCAGGTGGAAATGGCCGCGACGCAAGCCGGCGATGAAGCGCGCGGCGCCCACGCGCTCGGCAAAGGAGATGCCGCGCGCGGTGAGCAGGCCGCCAGCGAGGCCCAAAAGCCCGGGCAGCGACCGGCGCCGGAAATGGAACTGCGTGGCATAGCGGATCTCGAGCGGCACGCGCAGCAGCGCGTTTTCCGGCACGCCGACCGTATGCATCATCCGATAGAGCTCGGCGTAGGCGCCGATCAGGATGTGCTGGCCGTTGTCGAGCTCCGTGCCCTGGCTCACAACGCGGCGGGCGCGCCCGCCCGGCACCGCGCCCGCCTCGAAGACGGTCACGCCAACGCCGCGCTCAGCAAGCGCCACGGCGGCGGCCATGCCGGCGTAGCCGGCTCCAACGATAGCTAGGCGGCGATCCACGTCCGCCACGCGATCCAGAACTTGCGCAGCGGCGTGAGCGAGGTGCGCTGCGTGAGGACCTGGAAGCCGCCGCGCTGGATCTCCTCGAGCAGCGTGCGGTAAATCGCCGCCATGATGAGTCCGGGGCGCTGCGCGCGGCGGTCCTGCGCCGGAAGGGCGGACATCGCGCTCGCGTAATAGCGGCGTGCGCGCTCGGCCTGGAATTCCATCAGCGAGCGAAACGCCGGCGTTTCCTTCGCCTGCAGGATGTCGGACGCCGGAACGCCGAAGCGCTGCAGGTCCTCCACCGGAAGATAGACGCGGTTCTTGCGCGCATCTTCGCCGACGTCGCGGATGATGTTGGTGAGCTGGAACGCGATGCCGAGGTTTTTCGCGTAGTCGAGCGTGCGCTCGTCGCGATAGCCGAAGATGCCCGCGGCGAGCAGGCCGACCACGCTCGCGACGCGGTAGCAGTAGCTCTCGAGGCCCGCCCAGTCGAGATAGCGCGTCTGGCGCAGATCCATCTCCATGCCGTCGATGATCTGGTTCAGCCGCGCCGCGCTGATGCCGTACTTGTCCCGGTGCGGCTCCAGCGCGCGCATCACCGGATGCTGTGGCTTGCCGGCAAAGAGATTGCCGACTTCCGCGCGCCACCACGCCAGCTTGGTGGCAGCAAGTTGCGGATCGATGCCCTCGTCGACCACGTCGTCGACCTCGCGGCAGAACGCATAGAGCGCGGTGATGGCGCGGCGCCGCTCGGGCGGCAGGAAGAGAAAGGAGTAGTAGAAGCTCGAGCCGCTCGAGGTCGCCTTCTGCTGGCAATACTCGTCGGGACTCATGCCGCGCGGAACAGCAGCAGCGGCCAGTCGAAGGCGCGCAGCACCGGGCGGCGGCGGAACACATCGTAGTCCGCGCGCTCGATTTTCTGCAGGATGCGCAGGCCCCCCTGGATGGTGGTGCGGATTTCGAGGCCGATCCGCCCGGGAAGCGAGCGGGCGAGCGGCTTGCCGGCAAGGATCATCTGGCGGCTTCTTTCGACCTGAAAAGCGAGCAGAGAGCGCCACGCTGCATCGCAGCGCTGCTCCGCGATGTGACGCTCGCTCACGCCGTGGCGCGCCATTTCGTCCTGCGGCAAATAGATGCGCCCTTTGGCGAAATCGAGCTCGACGTCCTGCCAGAAATTGATCAGCTGCAGCGCCGAGCACACGGCGTCCGATCCTGCGAGATCGGTTTCAGACGTTCGTTTGAAAAGCTGCAGCAGCAGGCGGCCGATCGGGTTGGCCGAGCGGCGGCAATAGTCCATCAGCTCGCGGAAATCGGCATAGCGTTGCTTGGTCACATCCTGCGCGAAAGCGCTCAGAAGATCGCTGAAAAGCTCAAGCGGCAGGTCGTGTTCGCGAACGATTCTCGCGATGTCATGAAACAGCGCGGCTTGCGGGGTCTCTCCGCGCGCGATGCGCGCGAGCTCGCCCTGGTAGACGCTTAATCTGGCAAGCCGTACATCGTCCGGATCGGTGCCTTCGTCGGCGAAGTCGTCGGCGCTGCGTGCAAAGCGGTAGATGATCTCGACCGGCAGCCGCAGCCGCCTGGGCAAAAGCAGCGATCCGACCGGGAAGTTTTCGTAGTGACCGACCGACATTTGGTCGAAAAATCCAAAAGGCAGCGCGAAATTCGAAAAGGGCAGCGAGGGTATAATACGTTGTTTTTTTCCCGCTTTTTGGGTTCAGGATCAGCGGCGAGGGTGGCGGAATTGGTAGACGCACCAGCCTTAGGAGCTGGCGCCGCGAGGCATGTGGGTTCGAGTCCCTCCCTTCGCACCATTACGTAAGGTCTCAAGGGCAGATCATCAAAGGATGGCAAACGTGGAAACGCTAGAAGGTCTTGAGCGGCGCGTCTCGATGACGCTGCCTGCCGCCGAGATTGAGAAGCAGGTCGACACGCGCTTGAAGCAGCTCGCGCGCAACATCAAGATGCCCGGATTCCGGCCCGGCAAGGTGCCGATGAAGATCGTCGCGCAGACCTACGGACCGCAGGTGCGCTCCGAGGTGCTGGGCGATGCGGTGCAAAAGACTTTTACCGATGTCGTTAAGGAAGCCAACCTCAAGGTCGCAGGCTATCCGCGCATCGAGAAGAAAGACGGTGCCGACGCCGCGGCGCTCGAGTTCAGCGCCACCTTCGAGATCTATCCCGAGGTGAAGGTTGGCGAGCTCGGCAACGTGACGATCGATCGTCCGCAGGTGAGCGTCGACGACGCCGCGGTGCAGAGGACGATCGACATCCTGCGCAAGCAGCGCACGCGCTTCGTGCCGGTCGAGCGCGCCGCGAAAGAAGGCGACCGCATCACCGTCGACTTCGAAGGCAGCATCGACGGGCAACCGTTCCAGGGCGGGAAGGCCGAGGACTTCGTCTTCACCATCGGCGAAGGCCGCATGCTTGCCGAATTCGACAAGGAAGCGCGCGGCATGACGCCGGGCGAGTCGAAGATTTTTGACCTTACGTTTCCCGAGGATTACCACGGCAAGGAAGTCGCCGGAAAGCGCGCGTCGTTCAAGCTCGCGCTGAAGAAAGTGGAGGAGCCTCAGCTGCCGGAGCTCGACGCCGAATTTGCCAAGACGCTCGGCGTCGCCGACGGCGATCTCGACAAGATGCGAAGCGAGATCCGCGCCAACGTCGAGCGCGAGACCGCGAAGCGGGTCGAGGCGCGCCTCAAGGCGCAGGTGCTGCAGGCGCTGCTCGATGCGACGCCGCTCGAGCTGCCGAAATCCCTAGTGCAGATGGAAGCGCAGCAGATGGTCGAGCGCGCCGCCAACGATCTGCGCGCGCGCGGCATCAAGCCCGAGCAGATGCCGCTCGATCCCGCGGCTTTCGAGCAGACCGCGAAGCGCCGTGTCGCGCTCGGCCTGATCATCGGCGAGCTCGCGCGCACCGAAAATCTCCAGCCGAAGCCCGCCGACGTGCGCGCGCTCGTCGAGCAGGAAGCGGCGACCTATGAGAGTCCGGCCGAGGTAGTAAAATGGTTTTACATGCAGCCGCAGCGGCTCTCCGAGGTGGAAGGCGTGGCGCTGGAAGCCAACGTCGTGAAATGGGCGCTGTCAAAGGCCAAGGTGGTGGACAAGCCCGTCGCGTTCGACGAAGTCATGGGGAGCAACGCTTGAACTGGGAAAAGGCTTCTGAAGTGCAGGGCCTCGGGCTGATTCCGATGGTCATCGAGCAGTCGGGGCGCGGCGAGCGCGCCTACGACATCTACTCGCGCCTCCTCAAGGAGCGCGTCGTGTTCCTGGTCGGGCCGGTGACCGAAATCACCGCGAACCTGATCGTCGCGCAGCTGCTCTTCCTGGAATCGGAAAATCCGGACAAGGACATCTTCTTCTACATCAACTCGCCGGGCGGCTCGGTGTCCGCCGGACTCGCCATCTACGACACCATGCAGTTCATCAAGCCCGACGTCTCGACGCTGTGCGTCGGCCAGGCGGCGAGCATGGGCGCGCTGCTGATGGCGGCGGGCGATGCCGGCAAGCGCTTCTGCCTGCCGAATTCCCGCGTCATGATCCATCAGCCGATGGGCGGCTTCCAGGGCCAGGCGACCGACATCGAGATCCATGCCAAGGAAATCCTCTATCTGCGCGGGCGGTTGAACGAGATTCTCGCCAAGCACACCGGCAAGCCCATCGACGTCATCGCCCGCGACACGGAACGCGACTTTTTCATGGGGGCACAAGACGCGGTAAAGTACGGGATAGTGGACAAGGTTCTCGTATCTCGTGAAAACGTCTAAACGTCAGGGAAAACGTCTAAAAAGCAGGGGGAACTGGTAACACCATGTCGGAAAAGAGCTCCTCGGGCGAAAAGCTGCTGTACTGCTCCTTCTGCGGCAAGAGCCAGCACGAGGTGCGCAAGCTCATCGCCGGCCCGTCGGTGTTCATCTGCGACGAGTGCATCGAGCTTTGCAACGACATCATCCGCGAGGAAACCGCCTCCGATAAGGGCGGCAAAGGCGCGAAGTCCGACCTGCCGACCCCGCGCGAGATCCGCCAGATCCTCGATTCCTACGTGATCGGCCAGGACACGGCGAAGAAGATCCTCTCGGTCGCGGTCTACAACCACTACAAGCGGCTCAAGCACCTGTCGAAGAACGACGAGGTCGAGCTCGCCAAATCCAACATCCTGCTGATCGGGCCGACCGGTTCCGGGAAAACGCTGCTGGCCCAGACGCTGGCGCGGCTGCTCAACGTGCCCTTCGTGATCGCCGACGCGACCACGCTGACCGAAGCCGGCTACGTCGGCGAGGACGTCGAGAACATCATCCAGAAGCTCTTGCAGAACTGCGACTACGACGTCGACAAGGCGAAGCGCGGCATCGTCTACATCGACGAGATCGACAAGATCTCCCGCAAGTCGGATAACCCTTCGATCACCCGGGATGTTTCCGGCGAGGGCGTGCAGCAGGCGCTGCTCAAGCTGGTGGAAGGCACCATTGCCTCCGTGCCGCCGCAGGGCGGCCGCAAGCATCCGAACCAGGATTTCGTGCAGGTCGACACGACCAACATCCTCTTCATCTGCGGCGGCGCCTTTGACGGCCTGGAGAAGATCGTCCGCAATCGGACCGAGAAGACCGGCATCGGCTTCGGCGCCGAAGTCAAAAGCCCCAAGAACTCGAAGGCTACTTACGATCTCTTGAAGGCGGTCGAGCCCGAAGACCTCATCAAGTACGGGCTTATTCCGGAATTCGTCGGCCGCCTGCCGGTGCTCGCGACCCTCGAAGAGCTCGACGAGCACGCGCTGATCGAAATCCTCACCGAGCCGAAGAACGCGCTCCTCAAGCAGTATCAGCGCCTGTTCCACATGGAAGGCGTCGAGCTCGAGATCCGCACCGGCGCGCTCGGCGCCGTGGCGAAGAAAGCTCTTGCGCGCAAGACCGGCGCGCGCGGCCTGCGCTCGATCCTCGAGCAGGTGCTGCTCGACACGATGTACGAACTACCGACGCTCGAGAATGTCAGTAAGGTCGTGGTCGACGAGCAGATGATCTCGGCCGATGGCAAGCCGCTCTTGATTTACTCCGATAGCCACAAGGTTGCCGGCGGAAGTTCAGCTTAACTGCGCCGCTTCGTTGCCCGCTGGGCCGCGTCGTCTGACCGGCCGTCGTTGCGCTACATTTCGTCACCTATTCCGCATTGCAGCGTAAGAACGATCCGTGTACGCTTTAATGATTGATTTTTCTGGGGGAACCCGCATGTACTGTACAGGCTGCAACCCCTTGACGAGGCTAATCTAAATGTCCGAGCAACAACCCCCTTCCGCCACCGAAATCGTCCAGTACCCGCTGCTGCCGCTGCGCGACGTGGTGGTGTTCCCCCACATGGTGATTCCGCTGTTCGTGGGGCGGCCGAAGTCGATCAAGGCGATGGAGACCGCGATGGAAGCAGGGAAATCGATCCTGCTGGTCGCGCAGAAATCCGCCGCCAAGGACGACCCGGGCCCGGGGGACATGTATTCGATCGGCTGCGTCTCGAACATCCTGCAGATGCTCAAGCTGCCGGATGGCACCGTCAAAGTGCTCGTCGAGGGCGGCACGCGCGCGCACATCCGCGATATCGTCGACGTGCGCACGCACTGGATCGCCGAAGCCTCGGCCGTGCCGGCCGATGGCGCGCCCGCGCCTGAAGTCGAAGCGTTGCGCCGCGCGCTGCTCTCGGCGTTCGACCAGTACGTCAAGCTGAACAAGAAGATCCCGCCGGAGATCCTGACCTCGCTCTCCGGCATCGACGAGGCCGGCCGTCTGGCCGACACCGTCGCCGCGCACCTGCCGCTCAAGCTCGAGCAGAAGCAGCAGGTGCTGGAGATGTTCGACGTCAAGGCGCGCCTCGAGCACCTGCTGTCGCAGCTCGAGACCGAGATCGACATCCTGCAGGTCGAGAAGCGCATCCGGGGCCGCGTCAAGCGGCAGATGGAGAAGAGCCAGCGCGAGTACTACCTGAACGAGCAGGTGAAGGCGATCCAGAAGGAGCTCGGCGAGGGCGAGGAGGGCGCGGACCTCGAGGAGATGGAGAAGAAGATCCGCCGCGCGCACATGCACAAGGATGCGCGCAAGAAGGCCGAGAGCGAGCTCAAGAAGCTGAAGCTGATGTCGCCCATGTCCGCGGAAGCGACCGTGGTGCGCAACTACATCGAGACGCTGGTCAACCTACCGTGGAAGAAGAAGTCGAAGATCTCCAAGGACATCAAGCAGGCGCAGGAGATCCTCGACAAGGATCACTACGGCCTGGAGAAGGTGAAGGAGCGCATCGTCGAGTACCTGGCCGTGCAGACGCGCGTCGACAAGATGAAGGCGCCGATCCTGTGCCTGGTGGGCGCCCCCGGTGTCGGCAAGACCTCGCTCGGGCAGTCGATCGCGCGCGCGACCAACCGCAAGTTCGTGCGCATGTCGCTCGGCGGCGTGAGGGACGAGGCCGAGATCCGCGGCCACCGCCGCACCTACATCGGCTCGATGCCGGGCAAGATCCTGCAGAACATGACGAAGGTGCAGGTGAAGAACCCGCTGTTCCTGCTCGATGAAGTCGACAAGATGGGCGCCGACTGGCGCGGCGATCCCTCCAGCGCGCTGCTCGAGGTGCTCGACCCGGAGCAGAACAACACCTTCACCGACCACTACATCGAGGTCGAGTACGACCTGTCGGAGGTGATGTTCGTCGCCACGGCCAACACGCTGAACATCCCGCCGCCGCTCCTCGACCGTATGGAAGTGATTCGTCTCTCGGGCTACACCGAGGACGAGAAGATGAACATCGCGATCCGCTACCTGCTGCCGAAGCAGGTGAAGGCGACCGGGCTCAAGGATGGCGAGCTTTCGGTGTCCGAGGCGGGAATCCGCGACATCGTGCGCTACTACACGCGCGAGGCCGGCGTGCGCGCGCTAGAGCGTGAGTTGTCCAAGATCTGCCGCAAGGCGGTGAAGCAACTGCTGACCGAGAAGCAGTCGGCGGAGGGCAAAGAAGCCAAGGATGCCAAGGAAGGCAAGCCGCACCGCATCACCGTAACGCCGAAAAACCTGGACAAGTTCCTCGGCGTGCGCCGCTACACCTTCGGCATGGCCGAGAAGCAGAACCAGGTCGGGCAGGTGACGGGACTCGCCTGGACCGAAGTCGGCGGCGAGCTGCTCACTATTGAAGCCGTGACGATGCCGGGCAAGGGCAAGACCATCACCACCGGCAAGCTGGGCGACGTCATGCAGGAGTCGATCCAGGCCGCGCTGTCAGTGGTGCGCGCGCGCTCGCGCAAGCTGGGCGTCAAAGAGGACTTCTACCAGAAGAACGACATCCACATTCACCTGCCCGAGGGCGCGACGCCGAAGGACGGCCCGAGCGCCGGCATCGGCATCGTGACGTCGATGGTGTCGGTGCTGTCCGGCATCCCGGTGAGGTCCGATGTCGCGATGACCGGCGAGATCACGCTGCGCGGCGAGGTGCTGCAGATCGGCGGCCTGAAGGAGAAGCTGCTCGCGGCGCATCGCGGCGGCATCAAGACCGTGCTGATTCCGGAAGAGAACGTGAAGGACCTGGTCGAGATCCCGGACAATATCAAGAACAAGCTCGAGATCGTGCCGGTGAAATGGATCGACAAGGTGCTGGAGATCGCGCTCGAGCGCCAGCCGACGGGGCTGCCCGACTCCGACGACGCCGCGCCGATTCCGCCCAAGCCCGACGACCAGACCGGCGCCGTTACTACCCATTAGTGTGAACAAAGCCGACCTGATCGAACAGATCGCTCAGGCGGCCGAGATTTCCAAATCGGCCGCCGAGCGCTCGGTCGACGCGCTCGTCAACGCCGTGAAGACCAGCCTGCGCAAAGGCGACATGGTGACCCTGGTCGGCTTCGGCACCTTCTACGCCGGCGTGCGCACCGCGCGCACCGGCCGCAACCCGCGCACCGGCGCCGCCGTCGAGATCAAAGCGGCCAAGATGCCGAAGTTCCGTGCTGGAAAGGCCCTGAAGGACGCGATAAACTAGCGCCCCTTTTTGCAAGCAGGGTTCCGCTTGCGATCGGGTGCTTAGCTCAGCGGTAGAGCGCTGCCCTTACAAGGCAGATGTCGTAGGTTCGACCCCTACAGCACCCACCAGTAGCAGAACGGAGCGGTAGTTCAGTTGGTTAGAATACCGGCCTGTCACGCCGGGGGTCGCGGGTTCGAGTCCCGTCCGCTCCGCCAACACCCGCAGTTTCCTATCGCGCACACGGATCCTCTCGTGCCGCGCGCGGCGTGAACCAGACGTAGTCGAAGCTCGCCGGGCTGGCGAAGCCGTCGAAGTACTCCTGCGGCGATCTCTTGCCATCTTGCACTTCCATGAAGGCGATGCTGATCAGGTCGCGATCGGCGAGGTAAAGCGGCACGCCCCGGTCGCGGCGGGCATGGCCGCTGCCGGCGATGAGCACGCTGGGAGATTTGAGAACCGACGCCATTCGCGCATCGCGGGCGCGCTGCGCCTCGACCATGCCGGCGAGGCGCTTCGGTTCCGGCGCTGCTCCGCAATGACCGTCGATGATGTCGTGCTCCAGCGCGCTTCTTACCGATGGCTCCGCGGGTGGCAATCCAGAGCGCCCGGGATCGGCGACCACGGCGCGCGCTTCGCCGCGCGAAAGGTTCGCGGCGGCGAGCGGCCAGCCGTGGTCGAGCGCGAACTGCACCAGCGGCCGGTAAAGCGGCCAGTTCCAGCCCTTGCGATCGAAATGACCGGCGTCGGCGATCGTCTCGGCATCGCCCCGCGCCGCACGCGCGGCGTCGATCGCCGCCTGATATTCGCTGTCGAACTGCTCCATGGCGAGCACGCGTTTCGCGCCGCGCGCCGCCAGCGCCTCCAAGGTGACCCGCTGCAGGCGATGGTGCTCGGCATTGTCGTGGGTCTCGCCGAGGATCACGTGCCGCGCGCGCGCGGCGCCTTCGAACAATTGGCCGGGTGGAACAAATGCGCTGGCGCGCGTGTCCCAGATCATCCCCGTCAGCGGGTGATGCGCGACCTCGACGTGGGCGCAGGCTGCCAGTGCCGCCAACTGCAGTGCAGCCAGCAATTTCGCTGCTAAAATCGCGTCCCCTTCATGTTCGATTTCGTCCAGAAGAACAAGCGGATCCTGCAGGTTTTCCTCGGGCTGATCGCGATCACCTTCGCCACCTGGGGCATCGAATCGTACACGCGCTTCGCGGGCAGCGGCGACACGGTGGCGAGCGTCAACGGCTCCGATATCACGCAGCGCGAGTTCGCCGAGCAGCTGCGCCTGCAGCAGGAGCAGATCCGGCGGGCGTTCGGCTCGCAGGTCGACCCGGCGGCCTTCGACAGCCCGGAGCTGCGCCGCGCGCTGCTCGACCAGATGATCGCGCAGCGCCTGGTGGCCACCGAGACCTCGAAGCGCAATCTGTTCATCGACGATCAGCGGCTGAGCAACCTGATCCTCTCGATCCCGGACTTCCAGGTCGGCGGCAGGTTCTCCGAGGAGGCCTTCGAGCAGGCGGCGCGCTCCCAGAACCTCACGCCGCGGCAGTTCGCCGAGCGCCTGCGGCAGAACATGTCGCTGCAGCAGCTCGCGGGCGCGGTCGGCGACACGACGATCGTGCCGCACGCCGTGGCAGCGCGGCTCGCGGCGATCGAGGGCCAGCAGCGCGAGGTCTCCGAGGCGCGCATCCGCGCGCAGCAATTCCTGTCGCAGGTGAAGATCGACGACGCGCAGCTCAAGCAGTACTACGACGCCAACCAGGCCGACTTCCGCACGCCTGAGCGCGTGCGCGTCGAATACGTCGTGCTCTCCGCCGACACCCTGGCGAAGCAGGAGCCGGTGACCGAGGAGGAGATCAAAAAGGCCTACGAAGCCCGTGCCGCCGCGTTCCGCGTCGACGAGCAGCGCCGCGCGAGCCACATCCTGGTCAAGACCAAAGAGGAAGCCGACAAGATCGCCGCGGAGCTGAAGAAGAACCCCGGCGCCTTTGCCGAGCTCGCCAAGCAGCATTCGCAGGACCCCGGCTCGGCAGAGAAAGGCGGCGACCTCGGCTGGTTCGGCCCCGGCATGATGGTCAAGCCCTTCGAGGAGGCGGTGTTCTCGATGAAGCAGGGCGAGAGCCGCGTGGTGCAAAGCGAGTTCGGCTTCCACATCGTGCGCCTCACCGGTATCCAGCCGGGCAAGACGCGCTCCCTGGAGGAGGTGCGAAAGGAGCTGGTCACCGATCTCACGCGGCAGAAAGGCGCCAAGAAATATTCCGAGGCGGCCGAAGCCTTCGGCAACATGGTCTACGAGCAGTCGGAGAGCCTGAAGCCGGCCGCCGAGCGCTTCAAGCTGCAGATCCAGACCAGCGACTGGCTCACGAAGACGCCGGGACAGGAGCGCGGCGCGCTGCAGAACCCGAAGCTGCTGGCCGCGCTCTTCTCGCAGGACGCGATCGCCAACAAGCGCAACACCGACGCGGTCGAAGTGGCGCCCAGCACGGTCGTTGCGGCGCGCGTCATCGAGCACCAGCCCGCGGCGCAGCGCAAGTTCGAGGAAGTGAAGAACGAGATCGCCGAGATCCTGCGCCGGCGAGAGGCGGCGAAGCTCGCCGAGCAGGAAGGCAAGGCCAGGCTCGAGCAGCTGAAGAAGGGCGAGACGCCGTCCGTCACCTGGAGCGCGCCGAAGCTGGTTTCGCGCCGCGCCGCACAGGGCATGCCGGCGGAAGTGGTGCGCCAGGTCGTGGCCGTCGACGTCTCGAAGCTACCGACCTATGTCGGCATGTCGATCGGCGAGACCGGCTACGTCATCCTGCGCATCAGCAAGGTGGTGGAAGGCGAGGCCGCAGCGGACAAGCAGGCAGAGAAGCAGACCGAGGCGCGCGCGGCCAATCTGGTCGGCGCGGCAGAGTTCGAGGCTTACGTCGCGAGCCTGAAGGGCCGCGCCGACATCAAGATCAACAGCGCTAATCTGGAGAAGAAGTAGGGCCGCCGATCCCGGCGACGACGTGGCTGAAGCCCGCGTCGACGTACAGGATCTCGCCGGTGATCGCCGCCGCCATGTCGGAGAGCAGGAACGCGGCGGCGTTGCCGACATCCTCGGTGGTGACATTGCGCCGCAG
>DASWER010000002.1:0-3999 GCA_036394655.1 Burkholderiales bacterium | reverse complement strand
GATTCGCCGGTGAGCAGCGCCATCTCGCCGAAGAACTGTCCCGCGCGCAGCGTGCTGACGAGCTGCGGCGCGCTGTGCTCCGGCTCGTAGCGCACCTCGGCCTCGCCGAACATGATGAGGTAGAGCCAGTGGGCGACGTTGCCCTGCTTGGTGATGACGTCGCCGCGCGCGAACGGCGCGTACTGCAGCCGCTCGGCGATCTCGTTCATCTCGTCCTCGGAGAGCACGCTGAAGAGATCGACGCCGCGCAGCATCTCGAGGCGGCGGCCGATCTCGCGCTTCTTCACCGCGTCGGCATGCGCCTCGTCGCGCGTCACCGCGTGCACGGTGCGCTGCTCCTCGGCGATGCGGATACCGGCGCGCTGTAGCGACGCAAACAGGTGCACGCGCACCATCGAGTCGGTCATCTCGTCTTCCAGCAGATCGGTGAGCCAGTAGCGCAGATCGTATTCGAGGTTGCCGTAGGCGAAGCCGTGCAGCACGGTGTTCGGCAGCGGGGCGCGCGCGACGTTGGCGATCGGCACGTCGCGCATTTCCTCGTTGATGGTGGCGATGACGCGCGCCGGCGGCACGCGCGGGTCGACCATGAAGCGCAGGCTGCGCCGCCACTGCAGCGGCCGCCCCTCGCGCTTGCCGAGGATCGCCACCCGGCCCTTCATGATCTGGCTGTTGGGGATGACCACCGTTTCCCAGTTGCGCGTCTCGATCAGCGTCGAGCGCCAGCGGATGTCGCGCACCTGGCCCGACAGGCCATCGACGCTCACCCAGTCGCCCACCTGCACCGTGTTGTCGATCTGGATGGCGAGGCCGCCGAGCAGGTTGCCGAGCGTGTCCTGCATCGCGAAGGCGATCACCGCCGTGAGGATCGCCGAGGTGGTCACGATGCTCGACAGATCGACGCCGGCGCCGCGCAGCTGCGCGAAGCCGTAGATCACGTACACGATCAGGATCACCACGTCTTCGATGATGCGCGGCCACTCGCGCCCGATCACCGGAAGCAGCAGGCGGAACGCGGCGAAGCCGGCCAGGCGGATGAACGCGATCGCGCTGAGAATGCGGAAGATGGTGTACACGACGCCTGCCGCAGCGGGCACCATTGCGTCGAGCGCAATCGCGGCCGCTTGCCCGAAGACGCCGATCAGGAAGAGCCACAGCGTGTTCAGGTAGACGCTGCGCTCCTGGGGCCGGAACTGCAGGAGCAAAATGGAGAGCGCGAGCGCGAACAGGGTGAGCCACGCCACCTCGGAGTGCAGCAGCGCGCTCACGCTGTATACGTGCTCGCCCATCAGAACCTGATCCGTCCGACCAGCACGTCCTTCCACATCACCCAGTCGCCCATGAAGCTGTACCCCGGATAAGTAAAGGTGGCCGGCCGGTTTTTCTCGAAGAAGTAGTGCCCGACCCAGGCGAACGCATAGCCCGCGGCCAGCGCGGCGGCGAGCCACCAGAAATTCAGCGTCGCGAACGCGTACAACGTCACGGCCAGCCCCGTGGTGGTCCCCAGGAAGTGCAGCCGGCGGCAGGTCCGGTTGGCATGCTGCGATAGATAAAACGGATAAAACTCGCCGAAACTGCGGTATGTCCCTGCGCCGCTTTGCTGCGTGCCTGCCGTCATGGCGCGGATTCTACTGGGTCGGAACGATCGTGCCGGCCGGGGGTCGGACAGCCTAGTGGCAAAGATCCTCATTGCCGACGACCACCGTGCCAATCGCGAGGCGCTGGCTGCGCTGCTCGAGACCGCCGGCCACTATGTCCTCGCCGCGAACGACGGCGACCAGGCGCTGAACATGGCACGCGAGCAGGCGCCGGAACTAGTCATTTCGGACGTGCTGATGCCCCATATGGACGGCTACGAGCTGACGCGCCAGCTCAAGCTCGGGCCGGCGACCGCCGGCATCAGCGTGATGTTCTACACGGCCTACTTCGGCAGCCAGGACGCGCAGCAGCTGGCGCAGGCGCTCGGCGTAGCGCGCGTGCTCCTCAAGCCCTCCGACAACGACGCGATCCTGAGTGCCGTGCAGGAAGTGCTCGGCGCGCGCCCCGCCGCGCCCGCCGGCGTCGCGGCCGACCTCGACCGCGACCACCTGCGGCTGATGGTGAATCAGCTCCTGGAGAAGACCGGCGCGCTCGAAGCGCAGCAGCAGCGCATCGAGCGCATGAACCGCACGCTCGCCACGCTCTCGGCGATCAACGCGCTGATCGTGCGCGCCTACGATCGCCAGGCGCTGCTCGACGAGGCCTGCCGCATCGCGGTGGAGAAGGGCGGCTTTCGCCTCGCGGCGATCGGGCTGACCGACGCCAGCCGCAGCCTGTCGCTCGCGGCGCGCGCCGGCGAGGGCAGCCCCGAGCGCGAGCTCGAGCGCCTGAAGATCGGCACCCAGGCCATGGTCTGGAACGACACCCAGAGCGGCTCGTTCGTGGCGCTGCCGCTGATCGTGAACGACGAGCCGGCGGGCGTGCTGCTGCTCTATGCGCGGGTGCGCGACTTCTTCGACGAGGAGGAGATGCGCCTGCTGCACGAGCTCGCGGGCGACATCTCGTTCGCTCTGCATCACCTCGAGCAGAAGGCGCAGATGGATTACCTCGCCTACCACGACTCGCTCACTGATTTACCCAACCGGAGCCTGTTCACCGACCGCATGACCCAGGCGCTCAATGCCGCGCGCCGCGAGAAGCGCTTCGCCGCCGCGGTGTTCCTCGACGTCGAGCGCTTCCGCATGGTGAACGAGACCTTCGGCCGCAAGGCGGGCGACGACCTGCTGCGCACCATCGCCACGCGCCTGCGTGGCGCCGCGCGCGAGCAGGACACGGTGGCGCGCACCGGCGCCGACCATTTCGCCATCGCCGTGGCGCCGTTCGACCGGCCCGGCGATACCACCCACTGGCTGATCGATCGCCTCGACCAGGCGTTTGCGCAGCCGATCGCGGTCGACGGCGTCGAGCTGCGCGTCGGGCTGAAGGTCGGCGTCGGCGTGTTCCCGGCCGACGGCGAATCGACCGAATCGCTGTGCGCCAACGCCGAGACCGCGCTCAGCAAGGCGAAGCAGGCGAACCAGCGCTATCTCTTCTACGCCCCGGAGATGAACGCGCGCGTCGCCGAGTCGCTCGCCATGGAAAACCGCCTGCGCCGGGCACTCGAAGAGGGGCGCCTCGCGCTGCATTACCAGCCGAAGATCGACATCAAGAGCGGCGCCATCGCCGGGCTGGAGGCGCTGATCCGCTGGACCGACCCCGAGCTCGGCTCGGTGCCGCCGTCCAAGTTCGTCGGCCTCCTGGAGGAGACCGGCATGATCCTCGCGGCGGGCCGCTGGGCGCTGCACCAGGCAGCGGCCGACATCCGGCACTGGCAGTCGCTCGGCGTCGCCGTGCCGCGCATTGCGGTCAACGTCTCGGCGATCCAGCTGCGCCAGCCCGACTTCGTCGACACCGTTTTGGAAGCGATCTCGGCACTGGGCGACATGCAGCCGCTGCTCGATCTGGAGATCACCGAGAGCGTGCTGGTCGACGACATCGAAGGCAGCACGCGCAAGCTGCAGACGCTGCGCCGCGCCGGCGTCGAAGTCTCGGTGGACGACTTCGGCACCGGCTATTGCTCGCTCAGCTACCTCGCGCGCCTGCCGGTCGACATGCTCAAGATCGACCGCAGCTTCGTGGTGCGCATGCGCGACGCCGGCTACCCGCGCAACATCGTGGCGATGATCGTCTCGCTCGCGCACACCCTCGGCCTGAAAGTGATCGCCGAGGGCGTCGAGGAGGACGAGCAGGTGCACTTGCTCAAGGAACTGGGCTGCGACCAGATCCAGGGCTACTACGTGAGCATGCCGGTGCCGGCCGAGCAGATCGAGCTGCTGCTGCGTCCCGAAGCTGACCTCGGCCTGCGCCGGCGCATCGCCAACGCCTGAGCTTGTCCGGGACGCCCCGGACGCGGGCGTCGAATAATCGCGACAACGTCAAAACCATGCGACGCCCGCGTCGCATGGCCTCGACGTCATATTCTCA
>DASWER010000001.1:0-3444 GCA_036394655.1 Burkholderiales bacterium | reverse complement strand
GACTCCCTTCTGGGTCAATGTCACGCGCATG
Organism: Burkholderiales bacterium; assembly: GCA_036394655.1. Classification (GTDB taxonomy): domain Bacteria; phylum Pseudomonadota; class Gammaproteobacteria; order Burkholderiales; family SG8-39; genus SCGC-AG-212-J23. The sequence goes on along the minus strand of DASWER010000001.1, from coordinate 3,413 downwards.
CGCTGGCTGCCGCGAGCCGCCGAGCGCGCCACCATCCCCGGGCTGATGCTCCATTTCATGCTGCGCAAGCGCTGGATCGAGGAAGCGGTGCGCGGCGCGCTCGATCGCGGCTGCCGGCAGGTCGTGATCCTCGGCGCCGGCTTCGACACGCTGGCGGCGCGCTTGGCCCCTCAGTTTCCTGCGGTGCAGTTCATCGAGGTCGACCATCCAGCCACGCAGGCGCCGAAACGCGCGGCCGTCCAGCACGGTAACCTCCAATTCGTCGCCGCCGATCTCGCGCGCATCCCGCTCGGGCAGGCGCTGAGCGCGAGCACGTATAAGGCCGGCGAGCGCTCGGTATTCGTGCTCGAGGGTTTGCTGATGTACCTCAGCGCGGAGCAAGTGAGCGCGCTTTTTGCCGCCATCGGCGACGAAGCGGTTTTTACGGTGATGGAGCCCACGCCGAGCGGCCGCATCGCGTTCCACAACGCCACCTGGGTGGAGCGTGCGCTGCTCGCGCTGTGGAAGGAACCGTTCCGCTGGGCGGTGCCGCGCGACCGGTTGCCGCAGTTCTTTCCCGGGTGGCAGCTGCGCGCAGTGGCGGATCTCGCGGCCGAGCGCCCGGAGCTCAGCCTCGCGCGCGGCGAGATCCTGGTGCACGCGACGAGGAACGCATGATCAGCGAGCCGATGACCCTCGCCACCGACTACCTGCTCGCGGCCGTCACCGGCGTCCTCGCGCTACGTCTTTTCGCACGCAGCGCGCAGCAGAATTCGCGGCGCTGCTGGAGCGCGGCGTTCGTGGCGCTGGCGCTCGCTGCGGCGCTCGGCGGCACGCACCACGGCTTCCAGCTCCAGGCGCTCTGGAAGCCGACCGTGTGGCTGATCGGCATCGCCGCCTGGGCGATGCTCTCGGGCAGCGCGATCGCCACCACGCGCGGCCGCGGGCAGCAGGCGATCCTGGTGCTCGCCGCGGCGAAACTCGGCATGTTCTGGCTGTGGACCTGGCGCGACGACCGTTTCATCTGGGTGGTGGCCGACACCGGTGTCGCGTTCGCCCTGGTGGCGCTGCTCCATTTGCTGCGCCTGGCCGATGCCAGCTCCAAGTGGATCCTTGCCGGCGTCGCCGTTTCAATCGCCGCGGGGGCGGTGCAGGCGAGCGGCTTCGACCTGCATCGCCACTTCAACCACAACGATCTCTACCACGTGATCCAGATCGCCGCGATGCTTTTGTATTATCGCGGCGCGCGGCTGCTCGTCGATAATCGTACCTGATGAAGCGCGCGATATTGATCGCCCTCTTCGCGGCGCTGCCCTGCGCAGCGCAAGCGCCGGCGCGCAACGCGCAGGTCGATGCGATCGTCAACGGCATCCAGGCAGCGAGCCTCGAGGCGCGCATCCGCAAGCTGGTCTCGTTCCACACCCGGCACACGCTCTCGCGCACCGATTCGGAGACGCGCGGCATCGGCGCCGCGCGGCGCTGGATCCGCGCCGAGCTCGAGAACTGCAGCCGCGCCGCGGGCGGCCGGCTGCAGGTGGCGTTCGATTCCTATACGCAGCCACCGGATCGGCGCATCCCGAGGGCAGTGGAGATCGTCAATGTGGTCGCCACGCTGCCGGGCACGCAGCCGCAGTCGGCGAGCCGCACCTACGTCGTGAGCGGGCACTACGATTCGCGCGCGGCCGACGTGATGGACGCCGAAAGTGCCGCGCCCGGCGCGAACGACGACGCTTCGGGGGTCGCCGTCGCCATGGAGCTCGCCTGCGTGATGGCGTTCCATCGCTTCGACGCCACGCTCATTTTCCTCGCCGTCGCGGGCGAGGAGCAGGGCCTCCTCGGCTCGACGCACTTCGCCGAGCAGGCGAAGAAGAAGGGCGTCGACATCGCCGGCATGATCACCAACGACATCGTCGGCAGCCCCACCGGGCCCGACGGCCTGCGTCACGATGGCACGCTGCGGCTCTTCGCCAACGGACTGCCGGCGCTGATCAACAGCAAGTCGCCCGAGCTCGCCGAGATCGCGCGCTCCGGCGGCGAGGCCGACACGGCCACGCACCAGCTCGGGCGCCATCTCAAGGATGCCGGCGAGCGCTACGTCCCGGGTTTCGTCGTCGAGCTGATCCCGCGCCCCGACCGCTTCCTGCGCGGCGGAGATCACCTGCCGTTCCTCGAGCGCGGCTATCCGGCGGTACGCTTCACCGAGCCGGTCGAGGACTATCGCCACCAGCACCAGGACGTGCACGTGGTGAACGGCGTACTGCAGGGCGACCTGCCGGAGTTCGTCGACTTCGACTACGTGGCGAAGGTGGCGCGCATCAACGCCGCCGGCCTCGCCTCGCTTGCGCTCGCACCGGCGCCGCCGCGCGACGCCGGCATCGAGGTGCTCGAGCTCGAGAACGACACCACGCTACGCTGGAGCACGAATGCCGAGCCCGACCTCGCCGGCTATCGCCTGGTGTGGCGCGAAGCCGGGATGCCCACCTGGCAATACTCGCGCGACGTGGGAAATGTGACGCGCACTACGCTGAAGGACATCTCGAAGGACAATTTCATCTTCGGCGTCGTCGCGGTCGATCGCGACGGCAATACCAGCCCTGCAAGCTTCCCGCGGCCCTGGCGACCGGCAAAGTGAGGAGTGCGACATGATCGATCCCGAGGGGACGCGCCTGCCGATCAAGCTCGACAGCACCTCCAATGGCGAATTCGCGCCGGTGCCTCTGTCTGCACGCAACCTACTAGCAAATAGACTGGCCCATGAGCATGCCAGCCAGAATGCGAAGCACCTCGGTTTGACTAGGAGAACGTTCCTGGTCTCGGCGTGCGGCGCGGCGAGCACGCTGCTCGCCTTCAACCAGGCTAATGCCACGCAGGGCGGCTACTTCGACGTTCCGCGGGAAGCGGCGCTCGACGAAGCGCTCGCCCAAGCCACGGTTGGCGCAAAGCGCGAGTTCATCTTCGACGTGCAGGGCCACTTCGTCGACCCGGGCGGCGCGTGGGTCAAGAAGGCGTCGCCGGATGCATTCAAGTGGTCGCCGAAGGCGTCGTGCGGAAAGACGCCGCACCTCGATTGCCTCGGCCCCGACGAATTCATCAAGGACGTGTTCCGCGATTCGGACACCGACATGATGGTGCTCTCGTTCGTGCCCTCGGCGCCCGACGCCGAGCCGCTCACCATCCAGGCCGCCGATGCCGTGCGCCAGATCGTCGAGCGCATGGCCAAGCGCCTCTTGGTGCACGGGCGCGTGCAGCCCAACGAGCCTCGCGACCTCGGACGCATGGACGAGCTCAAGGAACGCTGGAAAGTCGCCGCCTGGAAGACCTACACGCAGTTCGGACCGGGCGGCAAAGGCTTCTTTCTCTCCGACGACGTCGGCACCCGGTTCATCGAGAAGGCGCGCGCGCTCGGCGTGAAGACCATCTGCGTGCACAAGGGC